>CAZFJJ010000074.1:0-8714 GCA_964519075.1 uncultured Lachnospiraceae bacterium | reverse complement strand
GCTGCCGACAACCTGCTCGGTCTCGCCCTGGATCTCACCGGAATTTGCAATGGAGAGGGCGTAGATCACGCGGGTTTTGCCGTCGGGAGAGTCGGTGACCTCAGTGTCAGGCTCATTATAGGGGGAGTCGGTAACGATCTGTGAGGTCTGCTGAGTGGCATTATCCTCCGAAGGTTCCGAAGAGCTGCAGGCAAGCAGCACGGGGCAGAGAAGTGTTACAACCAGCAGCAGGGAGAGGAATCTGAGCTTTTGCATAGAAGACATCCTTTCGTTTTTTAGCGTACAATCATCTCAGTATAACAGAAAAAAATGAATATTTCATGACGAAGTAGTGAGATTTCGGAAAAATCTGCAGAATCCGACATTTTTCACTCCGGACTTGACAGCAAAAAAATAGCGTGGTATAATACGAAAAAACACCTGATCGAGAGGAGATGGAAAGATGCTGAGTGTCGCACAGATCGAGAACTGCAACCGCCTTCTGCTGGAAGGACTTTCCGAATATCTGAACGAGCGTCCCGATTTTATCGACGCCGATGCTATCCGTGAGCTGACTGCCGACGGTGCTCTCGCCGAGGAGGATGCCTTCTCGCTGATGCTGGCGGCCTGTCTGGGGCTGTCGGTGGGTGAGAGCGCGCTGCATCGGGAGATCTACGCCTCCTATTTTCCCGAAATGCTTCGCCCGCTGGACACGGCGGTCTATCGGGACGATCCCTACTATCGTGCGGTGAAGCTTCCGGATGCGCGAGAGGGGCGGTGGGAGTTCCGAACGATGGGCTACAAGCCCTACGAGGCCTTCGCCTGCGACGATCTCCGCTGGCGTCCCGACGGACGGCTGATCCCGCAGATCGGCTATTTCAAGGAAACGTTCGAATATCCCTGCGTGCTGGAGGACGGCAGGGAGTGGATGCTCATCACGCCGAGCGAGATCAACACCATGGTGCCCCACGTGGAGGCTGCCTGCGGAAAGGTGCTGACCTACGGTCTGGGGCTGGGCTACTATGCCTTTATGACCGCCCGCAAGGACGAGGTGGAGTCGGTAACGGTGGTGGAGCGGGATGCTGACGTGATCGCGCTGTTTGAACGGCATATCCGCCCGCAGCTTGGCGAGGCGGGGGAGAAGATCACCGTGGTGCGGTCGGACGCCTTCGAATTTGCCGCGCGTGAGATGGGAAAGGGAGGCTACAACTACGTTTTCACCGACCTGTGGCACGATCCCTCCGACGGCGTGGAGCTGTATCATCGGATGAAGGCGCTGGAGGAGCATTCCCCCGGCAGCGAGTTCGGATACTGGATCGAGGACACGATTCGGTGTTACGAGTGAGGAAAGAACGGAGCCAACGGATATGCAAAAGAGAAAATATTGGATGATCGCTATCGTGGTGGTAGCGTGTCTTTGCATGGGGCTGGTGGACGCGGTGATTCAGCCGGGGTACTGGATCAAATCTTCGGTGAAGATCGCACTGTTCCTGCTCCTGCCGGCAGGATATGCTTTGTACGACAGAGCGTTTCGGGTGAAAACGCTGTTTACACCGAACAAGCGGGGCTTTTTACTGGCACTCCTGTTGGGCGGGCTGGTCTACGGCGTAGTGTTGGGCGCGTATTTCCTCTTCCGCGGGGTGTTCGATTTCTCTGCCGTTGCCGGCAGCGTTACCGGTTCGGTAGGGGTGGATAAGAGCAATTTCCTCTGGGTGGCACTCTATATTTCATTTGTCAATTCCCTTTTGGAAGAGTTTTTCTTCCGCGGTTTTGCGTTTTTGACCCTGAAAAAGGTAGCCGGCAGAGGCTTTGCCTATCTGTTTAGCGGTGGAATGTTTGCCGTCTACCACATTGCCATGATGATCGGATGGTTTGCGCTTCCCGTAGTTCTGCTGGCCTTGCTGGGACTGTTTTTGGGTGGGTTGATCTTCAACTATTTTAACGAAAAGTACAATAATATCTATTTGTCCTGGCTGATCCATATGTTTGCCAATTTCGCTACGAACACCATCGGGTTTATTCTCTTTTCGGGGACTTGAGCGAAACTGTATAGCGATGATTGGCCGTTCAAATCAAAAGCGATAGACTTCTTTCGAAGCCTATCGCTTTTGATTTGAATATCGTTTATCCGAGTTGAGTCACGAACGTGTAGGTGGCGGATACTGCTTCAAAGATCAGTACGCCGTCTTCCATACCAACGTAGGTGAGTCCGTCGATCTCAAGCGTCAGGTCGCTGAGCGCTTTTCCGTTCACGACGCAATTGGCCTCGCTCGAGGCGGGGATACGGATCTGGGCGGTCGTGTTGGCAGGGATGGAGGCGGTGTAGGTCCAGACGGAACCCTCGTAGGTGGATTCTGCCGTGATCAGACCGTACGCCGAATCGTAGGAAGCCTTTACTGCCAATCGACTGTCGGGCTGAGGAGCCAGAATGATCCGCTTATAGCCGGGATTGTCGGGATCGGTATTGATTCCCGCCATGGAATCAAACATCCATGCTGCCACTGCGCCGTAGGCGTAGTGGTTGAAGGAGTTCATGCCCACGTCGCCGAAGCCGGACTCAATGGTGTAAGAGTTCCAGCGCTCCCAGATGGTGGTTGCGCCCTGGTCTACAGAGTACAGCCAAGAGGGATTATCGTGCTGGAGCAGCAGAGTGTACGCCAGATCGCTTCTGCCGATCTTGGTCAGCGTGGGAAGGATGATAGCGGTGCCCAGGAAGCCGGTCTGGAGACGGTTGCCCTTGCGTTTGATGTTATCGGTGAGCTGCTTGGTAACTGCTTCCACGGAAGCCTCGTCGGGCAACAGATCAAGGTAGAGGGCGTAAAGGCATACCGATTGCTCGCTGCGGATCAGCTGACCGTTGGCCTTCACGTACTGCTCAATGAAGTAGGCCTTTTCCACTTCGTACAGCTCAAGGTAATCCTTGGCGTCATCCTCACGACCGATGGCTTCTGCCATTTCGGCCATCATCAGTGCGTCCCATGCGTAGAAGGCTACTGCAAGGATCGCCTGGATCTCGGAATCGTTGGACTCGTATGCCAGCCAGTCGCCCCAGATGGAGTTGGGCCCCTTTTTATCGGACTTGCCGAGATAGGTATCTACGTATTTCTGCATAGACTTCCAGTTTTCGGTGATGACCGAGGTGTCGCCGTACTGCATATACAAAACGTAGGGGATGATAACGCCTGCGTCAGCCCAGCCTGTGCCGCCCCAGCCGGCGCCGCCGTAGTTGCCGGTAGGAGCCGTGCCGGAGTAGGCACCCTCGGAATTTTGTGCGTCACGCATATCGGTCAGGAACTTTTCCAGGAAGCTCTTGGAGAAGGCCAGATAAGTGCCTGCTTCGGTGAATACCTGCGTATCTGCCGTCCAACCCTGTCGCTCGTCACGCTGAGGACAGTCGGTAGGAATGGAAAGATAGTTGGAGTACATACCCCAGAAGATGTTGGAGATCAGCTGATTGACGTCCTTGTCGGAGGTCTCCATGGTGCCGGTTTCTTTTTCAACCGAGGTGACCACCTGACCGTCTACGCTGTGGAAGGTAACGGTAGCGGTAGCGGTGATCTCGATATAGCGGAAGCCGTAGAAGCTGAAGGAGGGATGATAGCTCTCCTTGCCGCCGCCTGCCAACGTATAGATCGTAGTAGCGGCCGCGCTGCGGTAGTTTGCGTTGTAGATCGAGCCCTCGGGGCCGTCGTTGCCGCGGGACATAAGCCCGTTGTTGTCGTTGAGGATCTCGCCGTGCTCAATGGTAAGAACGGTACCTGCCGCACCTTCTACGGTGAAGGCTTCCCAGCCGGAGAAGTTCTGACCGAAGTCGATCAGTGCGGTCTCGCCTGGATTCAGCGTAAAGGATTCGTCGCCGTAGGTGTTCAGCACGTTGATCTTGCCGTACTGCGTGGAGGTAGCACCGGTAGCGCCCTTGTAAACGGTGACCGACACGGGATCGCGGTTCAGATCCTCGCGGACGGTGATGGTAGAACCCATCCACGCGCAGATCGTTCCGGTAAATTCCTTGTTGACCACGGGGGCCGCCCATGTGCTGTCGTCATAGCCGGGCTTCATCCAGGATTGATCCACGCGGGCGTCGTAGGTCTCGCCGGTATAGATGTCGGCGAACACGACGGCGCTTTCCTTAGCGGTTTTCCAGGAGGTGTCGGTGACGATCGTCTCGGTGGAACCGTCGGAGTAGGTCAGGATCAGCTTGGCCAGGAATGCGTCGTTTTTGCCGTATTTTGCTGCTGCCTGGTCGCTCCACCAGCTGCCCGAAACTACCGCAGAGAGGACGTTTTCTCCCTCGGTGAGCATCCAGGTGATATCGGTGGTGGTGTAGAACTTTCGGTCTGCCATTTCGGTGAAGCCGGGCTTCAGCTCGCAGTATTCAATGGTACCGTCTGCATACTTTCTGCCGATTCTGTCGCCGTTGACGTAGGCCTCGTACACGCCCAGACCGGAGGTGTAAAGCTTGGCAGAGACCAGACCGCTCTTGACGGTGATAGCCTTGCGGAAAACGGGCAGAGAGTCAGAGGTGGAAAGGTAGGCGATGAACTCGCCGGTGGCGGATTCAGTGCCCATCTTCAGCATACCGTTTTCCAGCACCGCGTAGGAAGAGCCGATGAAATTGCTGCTTTCGCCCGAGAAATCGTTCTCGTAGATCACGTTGCCGTCGGCATCGCGGATCACGATGTTGTCATAGCGGGAGATTTCTTTGTCGGCGGAGGCGTCGGTGTTGTGACGTACGCCGATGTTGGTAAGGGGAATGTTTGCGCTGTGGGTGTAGGTGGAGGCAAGGGTCAGGTTGTCGGCGTCGGTGCCGAAATAGGTCTTGATGACCTTGCCGTCAACCTCGATGCGCTCGTGGATGGTCTTGCCGATGATCTCGGTACCGCTGTAACCGACGATGTCGGTGATGTCGACGGCCTGTACGTTGCCGGGACCGCCGGGGTATGCGGTCCAGTTACCGCCCGACTTGAAGTGGGGACGGAGCAGGACTCGTCCGGGGCTGGACTTGGTGTTGACCTGCCACATGACGAAGGTGCCCGTGTCGGACATACCGAAGCAGAAGCCCTGATTGTCTTTATCAATAATGAAGTCGAAATCGATGGTGTATTTCGTCCCGGAATAGAGGGACGAGGTAGCGTAGCTGATCCAATCGGCATCTCTGAAGGGCTTGGAGCCCAGAAGACCCATCTCGAAGGTGGCATTCTCGGAGGTCTTGGAATTGCCCTTCTGATCCCATACAGTAACGTTCCACGTATACTCGGTGGAGGATGTCAGATCCTCACCGGCGTACTCGATGCATACAGACTCGCCTGCCTCAACCTTGCCGCTGTCCCAGACGGTGGTCTCGCCCTGCTTGACCACGATCTGATAGGCGGACTGGAGCCAGCCGATCTCGTCGGATTGCACCTTCCAGCTGAAGACGGGGGTGCTGTCGTCGATGCCCACGGGATTTACCAGATCCTCGGTCAGCATATCGTAAATGGTTGCGTTGGATTTACCGTTGTTCATAGATCCTCCTTGATTTCCGTCGGTGTTGGTAGTGGTTGCGGTACTCGTGCCGTCGCTTTTGCAGGAGGCAAGGGGAAGCCCCGTTGCCAGCAGGGTCAGACAGAGAAAACCGCTGATGAATCGCTTCATTGGATCACCTCGTGTAGTTAATTTGTCCGGTCATATACCGATATTCAAATTATAGCATAAAAATATGCGGCTGTCACTAGTTATTTTTGCGCTTTTTTTCTAAAAGACTTGCTTTTCTTGCGAAATTGTTGTATAATCAATAATATCAAGGGACTCACGGAAAGGAGACTATCCCAATGGATCAAATGGACCCTAAATATCAAGCCCTGTTTACCCCCTGGAAAATAGGCAACGTAGAGATCAAGAACCGTATCGTAATGTGCCCCATGGGCGGCACCTCCCTCTTCGGCTGGTTCGAGCTGACCGGCTGCGGATTCGACGAGGAGGCAGCAAAGCTCTTCTTGGAGCGCGCCAAGAATAACGTCGGTCTGATCATTCCCGGCATTGCACCCTTGCGTGACACCTTCTGGGGCAAGTGGCTCTGGCAGAATCCCAAAATGTTCGACGAGCTGAAGGTCTTTATGGAGGAGATCCACAAGACCGGCGCCAAGCTCTTTATCCAGCTTACCGCAGGCATGGGCAGAAGCTGGGCGATCACCGAGCTGGTGGGACCTCTGCACAAGAAAAAGTTTACCCGCGCTCTGATTAAGCCTGTCATCGACACCAGCCACGAGCTGGCATCTCCCAGTCCTCAGCCCGCCCGCTGGGCACCCGATATCGAATGTCCCGAGATGACAGTGGAGCAGATCCACGAGATCATCGAGGCCTTCGCCAAGACCGCCAAGCTCTGCAAAGACGCGGGCGTGGACGGCGTGGAGGTACACGCAGTACACGAGGGCTATCTGCTGGATCAGTTTGCCATCGAATTCTTCAACAAGCGTACCGACGAGTACGGCGGCTCCTTCGAGAACCGTTACCGCTTTGCCGCCGAGGTGGTCAAGGCCATCAAGGACGAGTGCGGCAACGACTTCCCCGTATCGCTTCGTTACTCGGTCGAGTCTAAGCTGAAGGGCTTTGCCGAGGGCATCGTTCCCGGTGACGACGCACCCGAAATGGGCAGAAACATGGAAGAGTCCGAGCGTGCGGCGAAATATCTGCAGGACGCCGGCTACGATATGCTCAGCTGTGACAACGGCACCTACGATTCCTGGTACTGGGCGCATCCCCCCATGTATATGCCCCAGAACTGCAATCTGGAGGACGTTGCTCACATCAAGCAGTTCGTGGACGTTCCCGTGATCTGCGCCGGCCGTATGGAACCCGACGTTGCGGCAGAAGCCATTGTCGAGGGCAAGATCGACGGCATGGGCGTTGCCCGTCAGTTCCTGGTGGATCCCGAGTGGATCACTAAGCTGATCGAAAACCGTCTGGAGGACATCAAGCCCTGTATTTGCTGTCACAGCGGATGCTTCAACTTCTCCTCCTCCAAGGGACATTACAACACGCAGGCTCTGCCCGATACCATGGGACTTGCCCGCTGTGCGCTGAACGCCGAGACGATGCAGTCGAAGAAACACTACATCGCACCTGCTAAGAAGCAGAAGAAGGTTGCCGTCATCGGCGGCGGCATCGGTGGCATGGAATCTGCCATCGTGCTGGCAAAGCGCGGACACAAGGTTACGCTGTACGAGAAGTCCGGCGAGCTGGGCGGCGTGTTCATCGCGGCAGCCGCTCCCTCCTTCAAAGAAAAGGATCGTGCGCTGATCGCTTGGTACAAGCGTGAGCTGACCAAATATCCCTCTATCGAGGTGAAGCTGAACACCCAGGTCACCGACGTGAAGTCGCTGGGGGCTGACGAGGTGATCGTTGCCACCGGATCGGTTGCCAAGCGCATCCCCATCCCCGGCGCAGACCGTGCCGTGCAGGCGGTAGATTTTCTGCTGGGCAAAGCTCCCGTGGGCGAGAACGTAGTGATCATCGGCGGCGGCCTTACCGGCTGTGAGATCGCTTACGAGCTGTATCTGCAGGGCAAGAAGCCCGTCATCGTGGAGATGCAGGACGACCTGATCACCACCCCCGGCATCTGTCTTGCCAACACCTCCTTCCTCCGCGACTTCTTCAAGGCCAACGAAGTCCCCGTTCATCTGGAGACCGGCGTGAAGGAGATCAAGGACGGATCGGTCACCGTCGCTGCCAAGGACGGCAAGACCACCGACATCCCCGCCGACTCCGTGATCCTTTCGGTAGGCTACAATCCCGCCCCCATCGCCAAGAAGGGCGGTAAGGTTCACGTCATCGGCGACGCAGACAAGGTCGGCAATCTCCGCACCGTCATCTGGGGCGCATGGGACGTTTGTATGAAGATCTGATCGAAATATGGGGCGCTGCCCCATACCCCGGCCGCTTTCTTGAAAGAAAGCGACGAAAAGAACTTTCGAAAAAGCCCGGCAAATACTTGCCGGGCTAGGGAAAGCACGTTGTTCGCACAAACCAAAAGCGAAAAATGATCCGCTCGGAAACGATTTCGGATTGGTGTCGCTGAAGAATGCCACGGAAAGGGCAGTTCATTGGTGTCGCTACACAACACCCATTTCCACAAAAGAAAGACTCTGTCGCTGAAAGAAACGCCTATCCCCATGTTGCGCCCTCAGGCGCGACCCACGGGGGTGACTTTTAGGGGGCGGAGCCCCCTAAAACGTGCCTTTGGTTACTTTCCGCACGAGCGGAAAGTAACAGACCAGCAATAAAATTCAAATCCCGCAGGGATTTGTACCTTTGAAAAGAGCGAACGATAAGCACAGAGTGTGAGTTGATGGAATGCGTTTGACCCTCTCACCTGCTTCGCAGGAGCTCTCCCGGAGGGAGAGCCTTTGGTGTGTGCACTCCCTGCGATCCTTCGACAGATCTCTCTATGATGAGAAACCAATAATTGATGAAAGGAAACACCCAAAATGATTCTTACCAAAGAACAACAGGCCATTCTGGACGGCGAAAAAGGCGAGACCATGGCGAAGGTCATGAAGACCCTCGTGATGTACGGCGATGCCTTCGGTGCAGAAAGAATGGTTCCCGTTACCTCTAAGTATAACCATCTCGTGACCTCCTTCGGTCTGAAGATGATGAAGCCCGTCTTTAACCTGATGCAGGAGCTGATCGACGCAGGCGTTACCTCCGAGCAGAAGTTCTCGGTGGATCCCCGTCCCGTGGATCCCAACGTGCCC
>CAZFJJ010000073.1:0-8837 GCA_964519075.1 uncultured Lachnospiraceae bacterium | reverse complement strand
GTGACCCTCACCTCTGCGCCCGAGATCGATATGCGCTTCACCTTTGTGGATTCGATTCCTTCCGCAGGCTATTACAAAGAAGAATTCCGCCCGTTGGTGCACTTTTCTGCAAAGATCGGCTGGATCAACGATCCCAATGGTCTGGTTTATGCTAACGGGATGTACCATCTGTTCTTTCAGCACAATCCTGCCGACAGCAACTGGGGCAATATGACCTGGGGGCACGCTATTTCAGATAATCTGGTTCATTGGCACGAGCTGGACTCCGCCCTCCAGCCCGACCCGCTGGGCACTATGTTCTCGGGCAGCGGCATCGTGGACCAAAAGAACGTCAGCGGTCTGAAGAGCGGCGATATCGATCCCGTTCTGGTTTATTATACCGCTGCAGGCGGCAACTCCGCTATTTCTGCCGGCAAGCCCCACACGCAATGTATGGCGTACTCTTTGGACGGAGGTATGACCTTCCAAAAATACGCGCACAATCCCGTGATCGATCACATCGAGGGTGGCAACCGCGACCCCAAGGTGGTATGGTGCGAAGAACTGGGGGGCTATATTCTTGCCCTCTATCTGGATCGGGACGAGTATGGGCTATTTACCTCCGACGATCTCATCCATTTCACCGAGTTTCAACGGCTTCATCTGCAAGGGGATGACGAATGCCCTGACCTCTATCCGTTGAACGTGGAAAACGAACCGGGCGTTCGCAAGTGGGTGTTCAGCGGTGCCTCCGACCGCTATCTCATTGGTGATTTCAAAGACGGAAAATTCGTTTCCCGGCAGGAATCCAAGCCCTACTTCTACGGGCACCGCACCAGCTATGCGGCGCAGACCTTCTCGGATATCCCCGACCGCCGCGTCAAGATCGCCTGGGACGTGCTGCACGCGCCCGAGTCGGTGTTTGAGAATCAGATGGGCATTCCCGTGGAGGTGAATCTGCGTCGGGTGGGCAGCGAATACCGTCTTCGCACACTTCCCGTGAAAGAATTTGAGATGCTGCGGGTCAACAGCGAGACTCATCGCATCCGCGAGACCGAAAACTTCCGCCGTCCGCTTCATCGCAAGGCCTACGACGTCGAGCTGACCGCGCCCAAAAACTCCCCCGACTTTGCCGTCCGCTTCTTCGGCTACGAGCTGCGGATCAAGCTCTCCGACAACACCCTGTCCTACGACGACGTGGTGATGCCCCTGTCCTATTCGGGCGGCGACGTCAAGCTCCGCATCGTCTCGGACGTGCTGGGTCTGGAGATCTTTGCCGACGACGGCCTGATCTATTCGGTGGTGGGCTCTCTTGCCGACTACGGCATCCGCTATCTGACGGTGGAGCCGCTGAGCGGAGAGGAAAAGCCCGACGCTACCGTCACGATCCATACCTTGAAGGGAATCTGGTAATCATTTTTGCTGACAAAAGTTGCTCTCTTTATGTTGATTTTTGCTTTTTTACTCCAAACGGCTTTACATTTGTCGGGAAGTTATTTATAATAAGCTTAACAAACTGCGAAGGAGATATTCTATGAACAGTACAGAACGCGTTCGCAACGCTATGATTGGTCAGCCGATCGACCGCCAACCGATCTACGGTTGGGTGTCGGCGAACCTGTCTAATGAAATCACTGCCGCCTTTGGCTCGGTGGAGGCATTTGAGGATCACTACGAATTTGACATGGCACACCTGTTTGGTGGCCCTTCTGCCTTCCATTGGGACGTGATCGCCCGTCTGCGGTGCGAGAACGACGAGCTGACCCCCGATCTTTTGCTGGACGAGGATATCTTTACCTCGCCCGAAAATTCGGCCGACTACGAGGGCATCCGCTACGCACTTTCGCATCATAAGGAGAGAGGGCGGTTCTGCTACGTTCAGACTCCCGGCTTTTTCGAGCAGTTCAACGACGTGTTTGGTATCGAAAATCAACTGCTCTACCTTGCCATGTATCCCGACGAGCTTAGCGAGCTCTACCGCCGTCAGGCAGAGTGGACGGTTCGCTTTGCCGATCACTGCATCGACCTTGGCGTGGATATGATCCACATCTCCGACGACTGGGGTGCCCAGAAGGATCTGCTCTTCAGCCCCCGTCTGTGGGAGGAGCTGATCTATCCGCAGATGAAGCGGGTGGTGGATCACGTTCACGCCCGCGGTGTGCTGTGCAGTCTCCACTCGGACGGCTGTATTACCAAAGTCACCGACGGTATCGAGAGACTGGGGCTTGACTGCATCCATCCGTGGCAGGAGAGTGCGGGAATGTCCTATGATCTGTATTTGGAGAAATACGCCGACCGCTTCGCCATTCTCGGCGGCGTCTGCGTTCAATCCGCCATCGGCATCCTGCCCCGCGAGCAGCTGGAAGCTGAGATTCGACGGGTGTTTGCTACCCTTCGCGGCAAGCGCTGGATCTGCTGTACGACTCATTTCGTGCAGAACCATTGCTCCATAGAAGATCTGACCTTCGCCTACGATCTGATCTACCGTCTGGCGAGAGAATAGGAGAAAAGCTGTGACCAACCGAGAACGCGCAATGAACATCCTCCGCTTCAAGGAGGCAGACCGTATGCCCGCCGTCCATTTCGGCTATTGGAACGAGCTGTTATGGGAATGGGCAGAGCAGGGCAAGATCCCCCGTCATATCGCCGAGCGTTGGTACGACGGTGGCGATGCGGACAGAGAGCTGGACGAACTCATCGGATGGGATTTCAACTGGTACCGTACCGTAGGCTCGGACAACGGACTTCGTCCCCGATTCGAGTACAAGGTGCTGGAAGTCCTGCCCGACGGCACCCGCCGTGTGCAGAACGGCGACGGACTGATCGAGCGGATCAAGCCGGGAAAGACCTCTATTCCCTCGGAGGACGATTATCTGCTCAAGGACAGAGAAGCGTTTGAGACGCTTTACAAGCCCAAGATGCAGTTTTCCCCCGATCGGGTGAACCTGGACTATTATCGCCATTTCAACGAGACGCGCCCCACCGACATTCCCGTGGGACTGCATCTGGGCAGCGTGCTGGGCGATATCCGCAATATGACCTCGGTGGTGGGGATGAGCTATCTCCTCTACGACGAGGACGAGGAGCTGTTTGCCGACGTCGTGGATACCTACGCCGAGATGCAGTACAAATGCGCAGAGACGATCCTGGAGACCGGGGCCAAGTTCGATTTTGCCCATTATTGGGAGGACATCTGCTTCAAAAACGGTCCGCTGATCTCCCCTGATATTTTCGAGGAGCTTTGCGCCAAGCATTACAAAAAGCGCAACGATCTGTGCAAGAAATACGGCATCGACATCATCTCGCTGGATTGCGATGGCGTCACCGACAAGCTGCTCCCCATCTGGTTCGAAAACGGTGTGAACACCATGTTCCCCATTGAGGTGGGTGTATGGGGCGATCAGTTTGAGCCTGCAAGAGCGCGCTACGGCAAGGGAATGCTGGGCGTGGGCGGTATGGACAAGACCTCCCTGCGCGCGGACAAAGCGGCGGTAGATGCTGAGATTGAGCGGATGCGCCGCCTGTCGGAGCTGGGCGGCTTCATCCCCTGTCCCGACCATCGTCTGATGCCCGGCACCAAGTTTGAGCTGGTGCAGTATTACGCCGAGGAGATCAAGAAAATTCAATAGAAAACGGCGAAAACGATTGCAATTTGTGCGGCGTTATGTTACAATGATCGTATTCCCATTAACTTGATAAGGAGACAACTTATGTCATCAATCTGGACACCCGCAAAACGTGCCATTTGTGCGCTCAATCGCGGCACACCCGACGAAGTTCCTACCTTTGAGCTGGAATTCCAGCTCTCCGAAGAGCTATTCGGCTATCCGCTGTCCGACCGCCGTTTTGAGCCTGCTATCTGGAAGACCCTGACCGCTGCCGAGATCGAGCGTGCGGCCTACGATCTTGCCGACAAGTACGCCCGCGTGTATGGATCGGGTACTGCCTACGACATCGGCGGCGCGGCACTGTCGGGCGATCCCGAAAAGGATGCGAAGCCGGGTCTTGACTACTGCATCATTCCGGTCTACGCGCCCGAATGGTGGAATCCCACCCATCCCCTCACCGTTGCTTTCCGCAAGCGGCTTCGGGAGCATTTCGGAAACACCCGCCTTTTCGGCGGTCACGGAGACGGCACCTTTGCCATCCCTTCCGGCTCGGATATGTACGAGTTTTCCTACCGTCTTGCCGACGAGCCTGAGGAGGTGCTGGAAGAAGCACAGCGCATGGCAGACGCCGCCATCGAAGCCAACAAGCGGCAGAGAGAGGCGGGCATGGACGTGGCGCTCCTTTGCTCCGATTACTGCTACAATTCGGGTCCCTTCCTCTCGCCTGCGATGTTTGACGAGTTCATCGCTCCATTCCTGGCGCAGATCTGCAAGGCGGGCAGGGAAGACGGAATGTACATGATCAAGCACACCGACGGAAACATCATGCCCATCATCGACTCGATGGTAGCGGCAGGTCCTCACGCTCTCCACTCTATCGACCCCATGGCAGGCGTGGACATCCGCGAGGTGAAGCGCCTCTACGGCGACCGCGTCGCCCTCTGCGGCAACGTGCACTGTGCGGCACTCCAAACCGGTACCGACGAGGAGGTCATCGCCAGCACAGAATACTGTCTGACCTACGGCAAGGAGGGCGGCGGATATATTTTCGCCACCAGCAACATCCCCTTCAAGGGAATGCCCCCCCACCGCTACGAAATGATCCTCGACATCTGGAAAAAGATGCGGAAGTATTGATCATAGGGCATCGCCCCACACCCCGCCAAGGGCTCTGCCCTTGGATCCCGCCAGCCCCTTCTTGAAAGACGGGGCTTGACCCCAAAGAGCTTTTATAAAATGCGGCAAATACTTGCCGCATCCAAGTCACATATATTAAAGGAGAAAAATTATGAGCATTCTCGTTGAAATTTCCGAAAATCTGCAAAAAGGCAAGGCCAAGATCGTCAAGGAACTGGTACAGAAGGCTGTGGATGAAGGCATCTCTGCCGAGACCATCCTGAACGAAGGTCTGCTTCCCGGCATGAATATCATCGGCGAAAAGTTCAAGAACAACGAGGTCTACGTTCCCGAGGTACTGGTTGCCGCACGCGCCATGAATATGGGCGCGCAGATCCTGAAGCCCCTGCTGGCGGCTGAGGGCGTCAAGGCGACCGGCAAGGTCTGCATCGGCACCGTTCAGGGCGACCTGCACGACATCGGTAAGAATCTGGTAAAGATGATGATGGAGGGCAAGGGGCTGGAGGTCATTGATCTTGGCACCGACGTTGCTCCCGAGACCTACGTGCAGACCGCTATCGAGCAGAACTGCCAGGTCATCTGCTGCTCCGCGCTCCTGACCACCACTATGGGCGTGATGGCAGATGTAGTGAAGGCAGCCGAGGCGGCAGGTATCCGCGACAAGGTGAAGATCATGATCGGCGGAGCGCCTGTAACCCAGGATTACTGCGACAAGATCGGTGCCGACGTCTACACCTCCGACGCCGCCAGCGCAGCAGACGCGGCCGTGAGACTTTGTAATGAATGAATTTCTTGGAGGAACTTTTTGAAAAAAGTTCCTCCAAAACTCCTCAAAAACTTTCATAAAAGCTCCGCAAATGCTTGCGGCGCGGAGGATACTAATATGAAACGAAATATGCAAAAATGGCTGGAGGATCTGCGCACCGCCCCTGCGAAAAAGGCGATGCCCATCCTCTCTTTCCCCGCAGTACAGCTGCAAAACATCAGCGTCAAGGAGCTGATCTCGGATAGCGGCCGTCAGGCAGAGGCGATGAAGCTGGTGGCAGAGCGTACGAATTCCGCCGCCGCGGTGAGTCTGATGGATCTGTCGGTAGAGGCAGAATGCTTCGGTGCGACCATCCGCGTGTCCGACGGCGAGGTTCCCACCGTAGTGGGCAGACTGGTTAACGATGAGGACGAAGCCGCCGCACTGGAAGTCCCCGCTGTGGGCGCCGCTCGCAGCGGACTGTACGTGGAATCCATCGAAAAGGCGTTGACGCTCATCACCGACCGCCCCGTGCTGGCGGGCATGATCGGTCCCTTCTCGCTGGCGGCACGCCTTCTGGACGTGACCGAGATCATGATGGACTGCTACGACGACCCCGACATGGTGCATACTGTGCTGGAGAAGTCCACCGCCTTCCTGATCGAATATGCCAAAGCGTACAAAGCGACAGGTGCTAACGGCATCGTGATGGCAGAGCCGGTAGCGGGTCTGCTTTCCCCCGCGCTGGAAGAAGAGTTCTCTGCGCCCTACGTCAAGCAGATCGTGGACGCGGTGCAGGACGAGAGCTTTATCGTCATTTACCATAACTGCGGCGACAACACCATCCGTATGATCGACTCGATCCTGACCACGGGTGCGGCTGCTTATCACTTCGGTAACACCATTGACATGGCTGAGATGCTCACCCATATCCCCGCCGACACGATTGCCATGGGCAACGTGGATCCCGCAGGTCAGTTCTTGGGCGGAACGCCCGAATCTGTCCGCGAGGCGACCCTTGCGGTGATGGGCAAGTGCTGTTCTTATCCCAATTTCGTGATTTCCTCTGGTTGTGACATTCCGCCCCGGTCGAGCTGGGATAACATCGACGCCTTTTTCGACGCCGTTGATGAATATTATGGAAAATAATCTCGATTGGTTCGATCGGCTGGCAGAGATCGCTCTCGCGGAGGGCGCGCACAAGGCCGGAGTGATCGACGGATCGCTGGTGGAAACAGACGCGGTTTTCCGTTCTCTTTGCGAGTCTAATGCCTGCGGAGTGTACGGAAAATGCTGGATGTGTCCCCCTGACGTGGGCAACGTCGAAGATCTGATGGCAGAGCTTCGTGCCTTCGACCACGTTCTGGTCTACCAGACGGTAGGCGAGCTGGAGGACAGCTACGATATCGAGGGCATGGGTGAGGCGGCAAAGGCGCATACTGCGCTGACCATCCGTCTGACCGATGCGACCGCAGATCTGCCGTTTTCGAAAAAGCTCCACCTGTCCAAGGGCGGCTGTCAGGTCTGTCTTGTCTGCGCCAAGGTTAATGGCGAGCCCTGCCGCTTCCCTCATCGGGCGATCCCTTCGCTGGAGGTCTACGGCATCAACGTGTCGCGTCTTGCCGTCGCTTCGGGAATGAAGTACGTCAATGGGCAGAACACCGTCACCTATTTCGGCGCACTTTTCTTTAATCTGTAATTCGGAGGCTTCTATGCCAACCGTTCTTTTCAATGATACCCCCTATACCGTCCCCGCGGGCAGTCGCATCTCCGATCTGCCGCCCTACAAGGACGCCGCCTCCCTCCCCTGCGGAGGGCACGGCAGGTGCGGCAAATGCAAGGTCGCGGCGACGGGGGCGTTGTCTCCCCTGTCCGCTGCCGAGCAGAACGCTCTGATCCCCGACGAGATCGCTTCGGACGTTCGGCTGGCTTGCTGTACCACCGTTCTGGGTGATTGCACCGTTCGCTTTGCCGAGGAGGGCGGTCGACACAAGATTCGCATCGCCGGCGATATGCCCGAGATCGCGCTTTGCCCTGCCTTTACGGGCTACGGTGTCGCGGTTGACATCGGCACTACCACGCTGGCGGCACGGCTGTACGATGCCGACGGCGCGCTTCTTGCCGAGGCGAGTCGGCTCAATCCCCAATCCGCCTACGGCGCCGACGTGATCTCCCGCATCGAAGCGGCGCTTCGGGGAGAGGCACGGGTGCTGGCGACGGTCATTCGCCGCGCCATCAACGCGCTTGTGATAGAGCTTGCCCGGGCGGCAGACATTTCTCCCGCCGAGATCGGTGGTGCGGTGATCACCGGAAACACGGTGATGCTTCACCTTCTCACCGAGACCTCGGTGGAATCGCTCTCTCACGCGCCCTTTGCGGCAAAGCGGCTCTTCGGCGAGACGCTGACGGCAGGCGCGCTTGCGCTGACCGCTCTCGCTCCCGAGACGAAGGTCTATCTCCCACCCTGCGTGGCGGCATTCGTGGGAGCCGACATCACCACCGCCCTTTTGGCAAGCGGGATCTGTTGGCGGCAGGAGACTGCTCTGCTGGTGGACGTGGGCACCAACGGCGAAATGGCACTGTGGCACGACGGGAAGCTCTCCTTCTGCTCCACCGCCGCCGGGCCCGCCTTCGAGGGCGCTGGCATCTCCATGGGAATGGGCGGTAAGGACGGCGCCATCGACCGCGTATGGTTGGTCAACGGCAGGCTGACCGCTCACGTCATCGGGAACACCGCCCCCGCGGGCATCTGCGGCAGCGGCGTGGTGGACGCAGTCGCCTGTCTGCTCACCGCCGAGCTGCTGGACGAGAGCGGCTATCTGGAGGACGATCCCACGCTGATCGCTCCGTCTGTCACCTTTACGCAGGAGGACGTTCGGGCGGTACAGCTGGCAAAATCCGCTATCCACGCGGGCATCCGAACCCTGCTCCACACGGCGGGACTCTCGTCCGAGCAGGTGGAGACGCTGGCGATCGCAGGAGGCTTCGGCAGCTATCTGGATACCGCCAACGCTTGCAAGATCGGTCTGCTGCCGTCAGAGATGCGTTCGGCGATCCGCGTCGTCGGCAACGCCGCGCTGGCAGGAGCGTCGATGGTTTTGTTGAACCGCAATCTGCGCGCGGTGTGTGAGTCGTACGCCAAGGGCGAGGTGGTAGAGCTCTCCACCAATCCCGTATTTGTGGATGAATACATGGAGCGGATGCTGTTTTGACGCATTTGTTGAAATTTTTTAGGCAATTTGAGAAAATAATTTCATTTTGCTATTGATTTTTTGTTCAAAAGATGCTATAATAACTTACCGGAGCAGCTTTCCGCGTTTCTGTATCAAACGCGGCGAGCTGCTTCTTTGACCCGAAGACGGTTTTCT
>CAZFJJ010000072.1:0-8883 GCA_964519075.1 uncultured Lachnospiraceae bacterium | reverse complement strand
GTAGCGTGTCCGTTTGCGGTCTCCACGATCACGTTGCCGCTTTCGGGATCTACGCGGCTGACGCGGGCGTTGATGATCTCCTCGCGCTTGCTCTCGTATGCGCGGGCTGCTTTTTCACGCTTTGCCTCGCGGCTGCCCTGAATGATGACCTGCTTGCCGTTCTGAGCGGACAGACGGCGGAACTTCTTGGGGTCAACCTCGATGTCCACTACGTCGCCGATCACGGCGCGGCGGCTGCGCTTTTTGGCGTCGGCAAGATTGATCTGGGTGATGGGATCCTCTACCTCTTCCACTACTTCCTTTTGCTGGTAGACCTTCACGTCCTTCTTGACCTCGTCGATGACTACTTTTACGTTGCTGTAGCCGCCGAAGTCGCGCTTGTATGCGCTGACGAGCGCCGCTTCTACCTTCTGCATCATGTATTCTTTTGCGATGCCTTCTTCTTTTTCCAGCAGCTCCAGCGCTGCGAAGAATTCGTTGTTCATTTTTTCGATTCCTTTCGTTCGTATCAATCAAATTCAAACAGAATATTTGCCTTGGCGATGGATTCCAGGGGGAGTGTGACCGTACCGCCTACGGTGGTCAGTGTGATCTCTTTACCGTCCTCGGTAGAAAGCACGCCGGTGAGCATCTTCTGCCCCTCGACGGCCTTGTAGAGCTTCACGACGATCTTCTCGCCGTTGCAGGCGACGAAATGCTCGGGGGTGCGCAGCTCGCGCTCCAGTCCGGGAGATTCGACCTGCAGATAGTACGCATCCTGAATAGGATCCAACTCATCCAGCACGGGGTCGATTGCGCGGTGGATCAGTTCACAGCCGTCGATGTCCACGCCCTCGTCTCGGTCGATGGTGATCCGCAGATAGTAGTCGGCGCCTTCCTTGACGTATACGATGTCCCAAATGCGGTAGCCGAGATTTTCGATCACAGGCTCGAGAGCCGGTCTGATCTTGGCGGCAATGCCGGTATTTGATTTTGCCATACATTTACCTTTCTTCTTTTTACAAGAAAGAAGAGCGTTTGCACGCTCTTCCTTACTTCTACGATGTTTACGATACTATTATAGCATAGATTTTTGAAAATGCAATAGGTTTTGAGAATTTTTTTGAAAATTTTTGAGAGGTTTTATGAGATTGTGAGGGTAATAAAGGCGCGGAACGAATAATACGGTATCATATTTTCTTCACAATAAAATACTATTCCCCTTGTTCAGCAATGTTATCCTCATAACATTCTTCGCATAAGGTCATATCTACAGAGTTTTTCTGAACATTATGGTAATTGCCGTCAGAATACTCTTTCCCACATTGATCGCACCAATAGTTTGAAAACTCACAAGAAACAAGTAGCAGCGCCGACAACAGCACTAGTATGATTATACAAGTAGAATGTTTTTTCATCTTAAACCTCCACCATACACTCCACCGGATAGTGATCCGACAGATACAGTCCGTCCTTTTTATAGTCCCAGACCTCCACACCCTTCAGCTTGCATTTCTTGTTTGCGAAAACATAGTCGATCTTGCAATCTTCTTCCAGCCGTCCGAAGTCGTGGAAGGTAGTCTGCACGGATTCGGTGAAGTCGATCAGTCCCGATTCGATCGCCTCGCGGATGCAGGGCTCGGTGGGATCAGCGTTCATATCGCCGGTCAGAAGAAGCGGTGTTTGAAATGCGGCGGCATCCTCTTGAATTCGTTGCAGGATACTGGACATTCCGTTGGTACGTGCCTGCTTGCTGACGTGATCCAGATGGGTGTTGTAAATGCGGATCAGTCTTCCCTCTCCCACGGGACGCAGGGTGGCGGTCACGCAGATGCGGGGACAGGGCGACTGAACGAGATAGCGGGAGCCGGGAACGTGAGGCGTGGGGGACAGCCAGAACTGATTCAGCCCGAACAGCTCGAAGCGATCCTTGCGGAAGGCGACGGGGTTGGCTTCGTCGGAGAAGTCCTTCCCTCTCCCGATGCCCGCAACGGTGTAATCGGTAAGATTCTCCCGCAGCCAGCTCAGGATCATGACGGTCGCTTCCTGAAAGCAGATGACGTCTGGCTTTTTCGCCTCAATGGTCTCCAGAATGAAAGGAGCGCGGTTGAAGAAATAGTGCTCGCCGTCGCCGCGAGTGTCCATACGGAGGTTAAAGGTTACGATGGAAAGTTTCATGCTGTTCCTCCTTATAGATCCTTCAGACGATAATCGGCAATCAAATCTTCTTTCACGTCGATGTTTTGGGATAGTTCTTCGAAATGCTTGACGAACTTTTCGCTGTTGCAGTAAGAAACCAGATAGGTGAACTGATCGCTGTCGATTTCGGTATTGTATGCTTGGTCGATCAGCTCGAATTTTTGCACCACGAAATAACAAGCGTCGTTTTCAACCAGCCGTACCTCGCCAACCTCCATGGACAGGGCGGCGTTAGTGACCTCGGCGGTATGCTGGGTGTACTCGTCTGCGGTGATATAGAAGCCGTTGGGATAATTGTCAGCCTGGAAGCCGAATTCGGTCATATATTCCTCGAAATAATCGGCGATGTCCGCACCGTTCTTCACCGCATCGAACACTTCGTTGACGGTCGCCGTTACCTGTGCCTGTTCTTCTTCCGTGAGATCGTCCATCTTATAATATCCGCTTGTATCGGTTACGCGCATACCATCATCGTCGTAGACGTATTTGGTGTTTTTGAGGAACATTACATACTTAACGCGGGCATAGTAGGACTGATAATAATCGTCCAGCTCCGTGGTCGATGCGGTCAGCTTGCCGGTGGTGGAATAAAGATATTGGTATACCTGCGTGTATTTTTCTTCGTAGGTGTAGATCTTCTCCAGCACCGACAGATTGATGCCGTATTCCTCGTCTAAGTGTGCGTTATATTCGCTCTTGGATCCAAAATACTCGATTTGTGCATCCAGATCGGCTTGGATATCTGCCTTGGTTTCATCGGACAGCTCCAGACCGTACTGATCAAAGAGCGCCTGACCGATCAGATAGTAGCGGATACGGGTCTTGATGTTGGTGGTGATGTATTCTTCGTTAGTGATCCCCGCTTCACTGAGCGAGGCCCAGAATGCATCGGTATCCTCCACGTCGGAATAATTGGATACGTAGTAATCCTTCCATTCTTTCATCCAATAAAGATACATACCTTCGGTAACGGTGTATCCTTCGTATTCCATGACCACTTTTCCTCCGCTCGAGGAGCAGGCTGTGGCAGCAGGAATCATGCAGAGTACCGCCGTGAGGAGTGCAATGATTTTGATGATCTTTGATTTCATAATTTCCTCCAGATATATTACAGATCAAACGGGATTATCCTTGAATTGCAGGTAAAGCTTCAGTGCCTCGGACGTGGTGTCCAGCGCGGCGGCCTTATCTGCTTTCAGAGAAACGCAGGGCGTTTTACCGGGGATGACCTGTACCGAATAGTTCTTTTTACCAAGAGCAATCCAAGGCTTTAGATCAAACTGCTCGGGATAGAAGAGTACAGTGCTTCCCTTCAGCTCAATCTTCGTAATGCCCGCCTGTGAGCCGAGGGCGCGCAGGAGCGAGATTTTCAGCAGATTCGAAACCGGATTGGGGGGATCGCCGTAGCGATCCAGTAGCTCGTCGGTGATGTCGTAAAGATCGGCCTGCGAGCGGATCAGCGAGATCTTCTTGTAGGCCTCCATACGGTGGTTGGAGCTGCGAACGTATTTTTCGGGAATATAGGCGTCGATACCGGCGTTAATGGTACATTCCACGGTTTTGACCGTAGCCTGACCCTTTTCCTCCAAAATAGCTTCGTTCAGCAGCTTCATATAAAGGTCGTAGCCGACGCCCGACATATGACCGTGTTGCTCTGCACCCAGGATGTTGCCTGCACCGCGGATCTCTAGGTCACGCATGGCGATCTTGAAGCCTGCGCCGAATTCGGTGAAGTCGCGGATGGCATCCAGCCGTTTGGAGGATACCTCGGTCAGCACCTTATTCTGCGGGAAGGTGAAGTACGCATACGCGCGGCGGGAGGAGCGTCCTACTCTGCCGCGGATCTGATGCAGCTGGGAAAGTCCCATGGCGTCAGCGTTTTCGATGATCAGCGTGTTAGCGTTGGGCACGTCTACGCCGGTCTCGATGATGGTGGTGCAGATGAGAATATCGGTCTCCCCTACGATCATGGAGTGCCAGATGTCGGACAGCTCTTCCTTATCCATCTGTCCGTTGGCCACGGCAATGCGCGCGTCGGGCAGATCTGCCTGTAGCCGCTGTGCGATATAGGGGAGACGTTCGATATTGTTACAAAGATAAAAGACCTGACCGCCTCGACGCAGTTCCTTTCGGATAGCCTCGGTTATAACGCCGCGATCGTATTCGGTAACGTAGGTCTGCACGGGCTGACGCTCGCCGGGAGCCTCCTCCAGCACCGACATATCGCGGATGCCGCTCATTGCCATGTTCAGCGTACGGGGGATGGGCGTTGCGGTAAGCGTAAGAACGTCTACGTTCTCGGTCATCTGCTTCAGCTTTTCCTTCTGTCCTACGCCAAAACGCTGTTCCTCATCTACGATCACCAGTCCAAGATCGTGGAATTTGATATCCTTGGATAGCAGACGGTGGGTGCCGACGATGATATCGGTCTCGCCCCGTTCCAGCTTGCGGAGAGAGAGGGCTTGCTGCTTACTGTTTCTGAATCGGGAGAGCATATCCACGTTGACAGCAAAGCCGCGCATACGGGACAGGAGCGTTTGATAGTGCTGTAGCGCAAGGATCGTTGTAGGAACGAGGATCGCAACCTGTTTACCGCTCATGACCGCCTTGAAGGCGGCGCGGAGCGCGACCTCGGTCTTGCCGTAGCCTACGTCACCGCAAAGGAGACGATCCATGGGATAGTCGGCTTCCATGTCACGGCGGATGTCGTTGATGGCGGCCAGCTGACCCTCGGTCTCGTCGTATTCGAAGGTATCGGCAAATTCGCGGGTCATAGCGTCGTCGGGGGAGAAGGCAAAGCCCTTCTTGCGGACGCGGGCGGCGTAGAGCCGGATCAGCTCTTTCGCCATCTCTTTGGTAGCGGCCTTTGCTTTGGCCTTCGCTCTTCCCCATTCGGCACCGCCCATGCGGGAGAGGTGAACGGCAGAATTGTCGCCGCCGTTGCCGATATATTTGGAGAGCATATCCAGCTGATTGCAGGGCAGATAGAGCATATCGTCGCCCGCATAGCGGATCTTGACGAAGTCACGGCGGATACCTGCTACGGTGAGGCTTTCCAGCCCCAGATACTGACCGATACCGTGTCCCGAGTGTACCACGAGATCTCCCTCGGTCAGGTCGGTATACGCCATGATCTTTTCAGCGGCGTTTTTCTTGGAAGCAGCTTTTTGACCCGTTTTTCGCTTACCGCTGACGCCGATGCCGCCTTTGCAGACAGATAGGGCGGCAAATTTGGCAAGGCGAAGCTCAAATCCGGGGACGGAGGGGGCGACTACGATCTGAATATCGGCATTCGCGTCGGTGACAGATGCGGTAATACGGTTCTCTATCAGAGTAGCCAGCAGGTTCTTCGCCGATTGATTGCCTTCGCACAGGATGGCGATGCGATACCCCTTGTCGCGGTAGCTTACGATCTCCTCCAACAAAAGCGGAAGATTATCTGCAAAGCCGGAGGTCTGATTGCTCTGAAAGGTGTAGATGCCGGTCAGCTCCATCCCCGACATAGAGATGGCAAAGCTGTTGATGATGACGGTGCTGCGGCTCTTCATCCATTGGTCAAGCCACGCAGAGGAGCGGGCGTGCTCGCCGTATTCTGCGTTCAGAAGCCCTGCCTCCAGCATGGAAACGGTGGTGTCGCCGTCGGTCAGATCCCAGGAGCGCAGACGGTCGGAGAGGGAGGAATAATCCTCGGCGATCACCAATGCGTCTTCGTCAAAATAATCGATGAGACACTCTTTTTGGGGATAGAGCCAAGATATATATTTGTCAATACAGGAAAGCTCGCGGTCACCGGCAAGGGTTTCTGCTTCCTCCAGCAGAGCCTTGCGGGCATTGTCGGACTTCCCTTTCATTTTAGCTTCCTTCAGGATCAGCCGGCGCAGCTCTTCCTTTTGATCTGCAGTGGGGATGACCTCCCGCACGGGTGCCAGCGTCAGCTCCTCCAGATCGTCGGTTCGGCGTTGATTCATTACGTCGAAGAAGGACATCCGATCGAGCTCGTCGCCGAAAAATTCCATACGAACGGGGGCTTCGGCGTGGGGCGGGAAAATGTCGAGAATGTCACCGCGGTGGGAGAATTGACCGTGAGACTCCACCATTTCAACGGCAGTATAGCCGCATTCGGTGAGGAATCGGCGCAATTCCATGGGATCACAGGGATCACAGAGTCTGACCCGACGGATGCGGGAAGCAAGAACATCCTGCGGCATCGTGTACTGGATCGCCGCATCGGGCGTGGTCAGCACTACGTCGCAGGTATTGCTCAGGATCGAATACAACACCGAAAGCCTCTCATGCTCGTACTCATGAGAGGCGGTGATGTTGCGGAGCATAAAATCACGGAGTGTGTAGCCCTTACAGCGAAGTCCGAAATCGGACAGTGCGCTGATCTGACGGGCGATCTCCTTTTCGTTTGGCACGATCAGCAGCAAGGGGGAGTTTTGTTGTACCCGCTCCTCGCACAGAGAGGCAATCAGCATGGATCGTGCGCCCTCGGACAGTCCCGTGACCAGCAGAGGGAGAGGGCGATGCCGCTTTTCCTTGAGCGCGACGGACAGTTCTTTGAACTCCCTGCGCTCGGTCATATAGTGTTCTAAATGTCGGATCATAGAATTAGTTGAATCGGTTCATTGCTTCGTCGGTCTTGCCGGCGACGATCAGACGGCAGGCGTCCACGGCGTGCTCTGCCGCTTCGTTCATCTGCTTGCGTTCGTCGGCGGTAAAATTGCTCAGTACCCAGTCGGCAAGATCGTATTCGGGATGAGGCTTCTGTCCGACCCCCAGCTTGACGCGGGGAAAATCGGAGGAACCCAGATGCTCGGTGATGCTTTTGAGTCCCTTCTGACCGCCGTGACTTCCCTTTCTGCGCACGCGAGTCTTGGCAACGTCCAGCGAAATATCGTCGGAGAAAACGAGAACGCGCTCGGGCGGGATCTTGTAGAAGTTTGCTGCTTCTGCAACCGCTTCACCCGAGAGGTTCATATAGGTTTGGGGCATCATCAGCAAGACGCGCTTGTCAGAAACGGTAGTCTCGGCGATCAGTGCCTTGAACTTGCTCTTGTTGATCTTGACGCCGCATTTGTCTGCCAGCAGCGAGATCGCGATGAAGCCGGCGTTGTGACGGGTGTTCTCATATTCCTTGCCGGGATTGCCCAGCCCTACGATCAGCCATTCGATAGGACCGGAGGTCGATGGCTTTTGAGATTCGATTTGCTTGAAAATGTCGAAAATATTGCTCATTTCTTCTGATTCTTTTCCTTGAACGTTTCTACCCAGCCTTCCTTGTTCACCTGACGCTGGCGGGCGATGCCCAGCGCACCGCCGGGAACGCTCTCGGTAATGGTGGAGCCTGCAGCGGTATAACCACCGTCGCCGATGGTCACGGGTGCGATGAGATTGGTGTTACAGCCGATGAAGCAGTCGTTGCCGATGACGCAACGGGCTTTGGTGTAACCGTTATAATTGGAAGTAACCGTTCCGCATCCGAAGTTGACCCGCTCTCCTACGTCGGAGTCGCCGATATAGGTCAGGTGGGACGCGTGAGAGTTTGCACCGAGGGTGGAGTTCTTGATCTCCACGAAATCGCCGATCTTCACTCCGCTGCAGAGGCGAGAATTGGGGCGGATATGGCAGAAGGGACCGATCTTAACGTTATCCTCCATTACCGATTGATACATCTGCGTGGCGTTAACGATACAATCGTTTCCGACCGTGCTTTCTTCAATCACGGTAGAGGGGCCGATCACGCATCCGCTGCCGATGGTGACGTTTTTACGAATCTGCGTGTTGGGATAAACCGTGGTTCCTTTTCCGATCTTGGCAAAGGGGGAGATGAGGATTCCGTCCAGCGAAGCAAAGATCACGCCCGATTCGATGAAGCTCATAATCGAGCGGACGTTGACGGTATTCACCAAATCGAAGAAGTCCAGCAGTGTTTTAACGGGGGAAAGCTCGCCGTCGGAGATTATTCCTTCATTATATAAGTCGACTACCGATTCGAAGCAGATTTTGAAATCTGCCGGCAATCCCAGTTCAGTCAGCTTGTTTACGATAGATTCGGTTGTCATAGCGCATGTACCTCCAGAAATGTATACAGCATTATTGTACCGCATCCGTGAGCGTTTTGCAAGTCGATTTGCAAGATTTCTTTTTAACATTTTTGCAGATTAAAAGTTAATAATTTGTAAATAATGACAGACTTCCTACATTTTTTGATTTTTTGTGCTATAATAGAAAAGCAAATGCGCAATTCTATATATTTTTATCCAATGGAGGTAAAAAAAGCATGGCAAAGAAATATTGCTACCTGTTTACAGAAGGCAACGCAAAGATGCGTGAGCTTCTGGGCGGCAAGGGCGCAAACCTTGCTGAAATGACCCATATCGGTCTTCCCGTACCCCAGGGCTTCACCATTACCACCGAAGCCTGCACCCAGTACTACGAGGACGGCAGACAGATCAACGACGGAATCATGGCTGAGATCATGGAATACATCGAAAAGATGGAAGGCATCACCGGCAAGAAGTTCGGTGACAAGGTCAATCCTCTGCTCGTATCCGTTCGTTCCGGCGCTCGCGCTTCTATGCCCGGTATGATGGACACCATCCTGAACCTGGGTCTGAATGAAGAAGTGGTTGAGGTTATCGCTGCTAAGTCCGGCAACCCCAGATGGGCTTGGGACTGCTACAGAAGATTTATCCAGATGTA
>CAZFJJ010000071.1:0-8918 GCA_964519075.1 uncultured Lachnospiraceae bacterium | reverse complement strand
GATACCGACAGCTTGATGGAGTCGCCGATGGCGGAAGCCTTGGCGCGGGCGTTCTCCTTGAGATGCTGTAAAATTTTCAGATCAATGCTATCCATTGGTTTCCTCCAAAAAAGAATCGTTCGTGAATGTTATTTTACCATAATATTTTTCGCAAATCAAGAGGTTTTGCAAAATTATTTTCCGAACTCCGTCGATTTTTTCTTTCTCTCCCAAAGTCCGCGCACCCAATACACGACCACCGACAGCATATTCAGCGTCTCGGTGAGCACGCCGGGGGTGGAGCCGTTCAGCAAGTTATAGACCATCCAACCGGGGGAGACGGCAAAAAAGTGCGCCACGCGGATCACGTTGGCCTTCTGCATCCAGAACAGATAGGAGGCGGCCGTCATAACCGCGCCCAGCACGAAGTCGGGGATGCCTATCTCCACGCCCGGCAGCAGCAGAAAGCAGAACGGAGCGGCAAAAAACGCCCACGATACGGCGTGCATGGCAACCCTGCCCGACAATTTACGGGAGTCGGTGCACAAAATCGCCAAATTCCGCAGCACGTTCAGCAGGTTGAGGATACAGCCCGTCACCGCACCCATCAGCCCGAAGTGGATGGAAAACAATCCGGTAGCTGCTGCCATCACCCACAGCGTTCCCCGCGGGTTCTTCACCTGGAAGGAGCAGCAAACCATCGCCATAGCGGCGTAGCCCACGATCTGGGCGATCAGCTCGACCGTCACGATCACGCCTCCCGACCTGCCGCCCGACGGCGCAGGACGATCAGCAGCAGAGCGGCGGCGATAGAGGTCACCGCCAGCAGTGCCAGCGCCGCTTTGGTGTAGTCGTTGGTAAAGAGCAGGGGCGCAACATTGCTGAGGTCCGCCTCGAAACGCTCGACCATGCTGTGATCCAGCACCAGCAGAGTTACGGCGGTGAGCGCGGACAGACCTGCGGCACCGCCCAACGCCACCCGCAGTGCAAGCGCGCCCTGATTGCGATCGAAGAAGAGTCCGCCCACGCAGATCAGGGTGATCAGCGACAGGATAAACACCAATCCCTTGGTCATATCGTGGTCAATGAACGCCATCGCGCTGTTGAAGCGGTCGGTGACGTAGAAGGTCAGCAGCATCAGCGATCCGACGATCGACAGATGGGCGCAGGCGTTAGAGAGCAATTTCCAAAATTTCATCTTTTCTTCCCTCCTCAGCCGACCTCGCCGACACAGATGATGTCGCTGATCTTGCGGTATTTGTCAAAATAAACGGTCATTTCGCCGTCGTAGTAGCCGTAGACGCTGGTGCCGCCGTCCAGATTGTAGGCCTGCTTGCAGCCCGCATCCGAAAGGATCTTAGCCAGCTCGTCCATATTGAGCCCCGAGCCGGTACCGTTGGTGCCACGCTGACCGTCCACTACCAAGAGGACGTAATGTCCCGGCTCCACGTAGCCGATGGCGGCACGGGGATTCAGCGTCCACACCGAGCTGGAGATATTGGTTTTGGCGCTGCCGTCGTCGTTGAGCAGCTCGGGACCGAAGCTCCAGACCTGATAGGGTGCCTTGGCCAGCAGCTCGTCCCAGTTGTACTCGTCGGGGGAGATGGTCTCCATCGTGCCGTCCCAGTACAGGACGCAGATGTCGTTTTTGATAGAATCTGCCTTGCGGATGACGTTACCGTTTCGAATCACGATGGGCTTCGAGCTGGTCGCCAGATTGAACACGTCGCCGCTGATGGCAACGATGGAATTGGTCCCCTCCAGCAGGCTGTTGAAGGACTTGTTGCCCGAGCTGTAGGAGGTAAACAGATTGTCGATATTGCGGACGTAGATATCGGCTAGGCAGTAGCGGACGGTAGTGGTCTTTTTGGTCCCGCCTTTTTGGCTGGCCTGCTCCAGCTGAGTCACCACCTCGTGCATTTCGATATACACGTCGTGGCTCTGATAAAACTTGACGCCGTCCTCCTCGCCGCGAATGATCTCGCCTGCATTCTGCGCAAACTTCTCAGCATGGAGATAGCCGAAATCGCCCGAGGTATCCAGCGGCGGTTCGGTGATCTCGGGGATCTTCTCGGTAGTGGTCGCGTTGCTCTCGTCGGTGCCGGGGAGGGGATCGGTACTGGGCGTGGGCAGCGTCGTGGAGGGCGCGGCGGTCACACGGGGCGGACGGGTGACCACCATGATCGGCGGCTCGGTCACCTCGGGAGCGTTCTCGTCCTCGATCTCGCTTCCCCAAATGTCGCGTATGTGGTGGAACCAGCAAAATGTAGACAGACAGATCGCCAGCACCAATATATCAATCAGAATGAGCGCCCATACGGGCATTTTTTTATTAGCAGATCGCATTTCGTTACTCTTTCCTTACTATTTTTCAAAAAAAACACGACGGATCGCCGTGCGAATATCTTATTATAGCACTCTCGGACGGCAAATGCAAGTTATTTTGCAAAAAAGTGCGGAATCCTGCCGTTTTTTCTCCTATTGGCGACTTGCATTTTCCGTCTGAGTATGCTATACTGACCCAAAGACCGTCAAGGAGAAGCATATGAAAACACCCGCCGTTTTGGTATTCGGAGAAATCATCTGGGACGTTTATCCCGACAAAGCCTGCATTGGAGGCGCACCGCTGAACTTCGCCGCCCACTTCGTTCGCGAGGGAGGACGCGCCGGGTTGCTGTCCGCCGTGGGGCAGGACGCGCTGGCCGCACCCGCGCTGGAGTTTCTGAATCACAACGGCGTGGACACCCGTTTCGTGGGAACGGTAGACTATCCCACCGGCCGATGCAACGTGACCCTGTCGGCGGCGGGCGTGCCCTCCTATTTCGTCGTCCCCGACGTGGCCTACGATCACATCGCCGCCGATCCCTCCCTGCCCGAGGCGGTAGGGAAAGCGGGCTACGACGTCCTCTGTTTCGGCACGCTTGCCCAGAGAGGCGAGAGCCGAACCGCGCTGGAGCTTTTGCTGAAAAAGGGCAGCTTCCGCCATGTCTTCTGCGACGTGAACCTGCGCCCCGACTGCTACAACATCGGCTCGGTGGAAAACTGCCTTTCCTACGCCACCCTTCTGAAGATCAGCGACGAGGAGGAGCCGCTCCTGCGAAAGATTGCGGGCTATCTGCCCGCAGATGCTGCCGTATCAGACGCTCCCGCCGCGCTGTTTGCCGGCTATCCGCAACTGGAAGCCGTGATCCTCACGCTCGGCGCGGAGGGCGCGACCCTCTACCGCCGAGATGCCGCCCCCCTGAGCGTACCCGCCGCCCCTGCCGCGGTAGTCTCCACGGTTGGAGCGGGCGACAGCTTCGGCGCGGCGTGGCTCTGTCACTATCTGTCGGGGGATGATCCCCTCACCTGTCTGGAAGCGGCTACCCGTCGGGCGGCGCACGTGATCGCCCACGCCGATGCCGTACCCGAAGAATAAGTACACACTAAATATTATTTAGAAAGCGATAGAATCGATTCGCACTTACACGGCCTTCCCCGCCGGGGAATGTTTTTTGTTCGAACAATTCCCTCTATCACAAAAAGGAACTCCCCGGTGAGAGTTCCTCAGTCTGTGAATTACATTTTCATCAGCGAAGGCATAGCCAAGGAATAGTGAGAGCTCTCCTCTCCGTGCTACGGCTGAATCTGTCTTCAGTCTGAACCCACGGGAAATCTCGTGGGTTCGTCGTTTTATTCCGGTTCCTTCATAGGCTTGCCCATCGGTGCGGGCTCGCCGATGTAGGGATAGCCGGTCTCGTCAAAATAGACCCGCTGAACGTGCAAGAAGCGAGGCGCCCAGGTCACCGTCTTATTGCTCTCGTGCATACTGTGATAGGCTATGTACAGATCCTTTCCGTTCGGTGCATAGAAGAAGGAGGCGTGACCGGGGCCGTAGGTACCGTTGCCCTTTTTCATCAGGATTTCGGGATCTTTTTCCCAGTTTTCGCGGCAAACCGGGTCGCCGCCCTTGTATTCCAGTACGCCGAAGGCATAATCGTCCGACCAGCAGCCGTTGGCAGAATAGAGGATGAACAGCCGCTTTCCGTCGGGGCTTTTCACGAAATAAGGACCTTCTACGATGGTGGAATCACCGACGTAAGGCTTCACCTTCTCCCAGGACAGCTCCGCCTCGCACAGCAGAACGCTCTCGCCGTCAAAGGCGGTGGGAGATGCCATCCTGCGGATGTGGATGCGGTTGCCGCCGCCCTCTCGGGCGTAGCACATATAGACGTGTCCGTCGCTATGAGCGTACACCGTGGGGTCGATGGCGTGGAGCGCAGGATCAGGATAGCCTGCGAAGGTAAATCCATCCAGCGGATCCTCTGTGTTGGACTGCAGGATAAAGAGCGTTCGGTCTTCCCTGCCGTCGGGGGTGCGTGCACCGCTGGTATAGACGTACCAACGATCGCCGAATTTGTGCATTTCGGGTGCCCAGATACAGCCGGTGATGCCGTCGCCCTGCAGGGTGTCGTAGATCTTCACGCTGTTTTCGTCTTTCCGCAGGTCGGACAGTCGCCGGGCACAGAAGATCCGCACCTCCCTGCCGCGGGTAAAGAGCAGATAGTACCGTCCAAACTTGGGATCATAGGTCACGAAGGGGTCGGGCGATTCCTTCTCACCGATGGGATTTACGTAAAAAGGCTCGTGCTCGGTAAATTGCGTTTCATTGGGTTTGTACTGCGAATTTTTGCGAATCATATCCGTCTCCTTGCATTTTGCCGCCGCTCCCGACGGCTTTTTCTTTGATTATATCACATATCAGCCGAATTTGCAAGCAATACTATAAAAAGAGCCCTTGTGACGGGCTCTTTTTATAGTATTCGATTATTCCTCGATCTTTCTCTTGCGAGCGATCACGACTGCGCCAGCAGCAGCTGCCAGCGCCAGGACAGATACGGTCAGAACCATATCGCCGGTCTGGGGAGGATCAACAGGATCGGGCGTCTCGTTGCCGCCTTCGTTGCCGCCTTCGTTGCCGGTCGCGGAGATTACGGAGCCTTCCTCAACGGTCTCGCCACAGCCCTCGCAGACCTTGTCGCCGGTGTAGCCGGGCTCGGTCTCGGTCGCTTCCTTAGCGCCCACGACCTTGGTAGTCTCGTGGTAGCACTTTTCGGTTGCGGTAATGGAAGAAGTGTAGGTGCCGTCATCCGCATCGGTAACCATACGGAAGCCGAAGCCGGTGCCGGGAAGACGCATGTTCTCGGGAACGTCTACATCATAGACGAGCTTGCCATCCACATAACACTGTACGTTGCCGTCGTTGTCGAATTCAACGCCCAGCTTTACGCCTGCAACCAGATCGTGACCGTTGTCGGGCAGATTATAGCTACCGTCAAATACGTGCCAACCCTTCTGACCGGTATAAACGCCTTCTTCATTATATTGTCCATCAATGGCAAAGATAAGACTTCCACCTTCGTTTACAAACAGGCAGTAGTTGATTACATCGGCTTGGGACCAGAAGTTGCAGTCGTTATCCGCGTCGGTAACGCAGAAGATGATACCGCTGCACTGACAAGCATTTCTGATAGCATCTCTGTGAAGTACCAGCTCGATCTTGCCCTCGTCCAGCTGCTTGTCAGCCAGGAAGATGCCGTCGTTAGGCGCGTAGAACTTCTCACCCTCGGTGACCCATACCTTATACTGAGGCTCCACCACAGAGCCAACCAGACCGCCGGGAGCGGTGTACTTGAAGCGAACCTTGGTATCTCCTGCCTGGTTGTCGCCGACCATGATTTTGGTAGCGCCGTTCACGCGGGCACCGGTGATGGTGCCGGTATTGGTAACGTCCAGAATGACAACGCCCTCAGAATCCGCGTTGATGCGGCCGACTGCTACAGCCGCCCAGCAACCGGTATTGTTATTGCCGCCCGCCATCAAACCGGAATAATCCTCTGCGTTGGCAGCAGCCTTAACGGTACCGGCGTTGGAGCAATTGGTTACGTTCAGAACGCCGTTTACGGAATGTCTGCCAACGAATGCAGCAACGTCAAACTTTACGTTTGCGGTAGCATCGATAGAAGAGTCTGCATCAATGGTACAGTTCTCTACGGTCACGTTGCCGGTAGCAGCACCAACCATAATACCGCCGAAGCACAGCAAAGGCATATTCACGCCTGCGGTAGCGTGGACGGGAACGTCTACGTTAACCATTTTCACGTTGGAGATCGAACCGCCTACCATGTAAGCAACAACGCCTCCGTAGTATGCCTGCCAGTTCTTGTTGAAGTTTACGACAGTGGTCATCGAGCTGTCCTTCAGCGTAAAGTTCTTGAACGTGGCGTTTTCAGCCTTAACTGCCAGCAGTGCAAAGCCTACCTCGCCGTAGCTACCGTCTTTACCGTCGGGATATGTAGCGATCACGTAGCAGGAGTTGTCAGCACCGCCGTCCAGCTTCTGCTCGTTGTTGTTGGCAACGGTCACGTTGATGGTAGCGCCGGTGATGGTCTTGCCGTTGCCGTCGAAGGTACCGCTATAGACCTTGAGGGGCTTCCAGGTCTTGCCGGTCAGATCGATGTCCGCGGTCAGGGTGATGTCGGTGTCTGCTGCCAGCTCGCCGCTGTTGATCTTGGTCACAACGTCGATGAGTTCGTCAGCAGTGCCTACGCTCACAGCTTCGGCTGCAAACGCGGCGGGTGCCATTCCTGCCAGCATTGCGATCAGCATTGCGGCAGTGATGAGCAGGGATAATGCTTTCTTCATTATTATGTACCTCCATATTTCGGTAGCAAGGTGGCAAAAGGGCGCACCGTGCCCACCTTAATGTTTCCGTTTTTATTATACCTTCATTCGAGCATATTTTCGTCTACAATATCATTCAATTTGTCCAATATTTTACGACAGGCTTGACAATTTGCACAGAAGGTGTATAATGAAATCGGAGGTGTTTATCATGACGTCCAAATGCAAACTGTTTTACCAAATCGATCCGCCTCTTGCCGCCGACTTTCCCGTTCGGGCGGTGATCAAGGAGGCCATCGGACAGCAACGCGAGATCATCGAGCAGGTACAGGACTACGGTCAGGTAACCTATCACAGCGACGGTGCCCTCCCCTTTATCAAAAACGTCAAGGGTCGCACCATCAGCGGCACCCTGCTTCCCGACCGTATCCCGAAGCAGTGGGAATCCCATATCCCCGACACGCTTGGCTTCCATATGCACGAAAATCTGGAGCTGACGCTGATCACCGAGGGGCGGATGCTCTACATCGTGGACGGCCGTTGCGTCGAGGCAGCTCCCGGCGACGTGATCTTCTTCGGCAGTTACATTCCCCACGCCTGGGTGCCCGACCGCTCTGCACCGGTGAATGTCATCGAGATCACCTTCAAGGCCGATATCGTTGAGCAATACAAGACGTCCGGCAGTCCCCTCTTGCCCCGTCTTGCGGCAGGCAATCTGAAATATCAGCACATCACCGCTGAGATCGGTGATACCGCCCGTCGGGTATGCGTTATCGCAGACGAGCTGGCCTCCCGGGGCTTTGGCTATCGGTTTGCCGCCGCGTTGGAGCTGGAGCTGATCCTCTTGACTATGCTCCGCCGAATGGGGTCGCTCCCCGAGAAAAGCGAGCAGGGACAAAGCCAGGTGATCCGCGCGGCGCGGGAGTACGTCGCCGCCCATCTGACCGAAAATCCCAGTCTGTCGGAGATCGCCTCCGCAGTCTTCGTAACGCCGCACCATCTCTCCTATCTGTTCAAAAAACAGGTAGGCATCGGCATTTCCGACTATATGAATCAGCAAAAGATCCTGCGCACTGCCGAGCTGCTTGCCGATTCGGAGCTGTCGATCCTGGACATCGCGCTCCAGAGCGGCTTTACGTCCAAGTCCAATTTTTACCGCGTATTCAAAGATTATTACGGCATCACCCCTCAACAAATGCGGGACGCGCTCAACGACCAAAAGCCGACCGAGCGCACCCCCGACGATAGATCTACGGAGGAATCACAATGAAAGAATCCACGAAAAAGCCCAATCTAGTCTTTATGTTTGCCGACCAGCTCCGCCTGTGCAGTATGGGATACGCCGGCGACCAAAAAGCCATCACCCCGAGCATCGACGCACTGGAGAAGCGTTCGCTGAACCTTTGCAATGCCGTGTCGGGGCATCCGGTCTGCGCGCCCTACCGCGCTTCCCTGCTCACCGGCAAATACACCACCAGCACGGGCATGGTCATCAACGAGATCCGTCTGTCTCCCGACCACCGCTCCTTCGCCCACGTTCTGAACGATAACGGCTACAATACCGCCTACATCGGCAAGTGGCACATGTACGCCAACGAGTGGGGGAACCATTACGATCCCAAAAACTCCTACATCCCCGAGGGTCCCGACCGTCTCGGCTTCGACCAGCTCTTTGCCGCCTACAACTTCCACCACGAGAACGTAGGCAAGACCTCTTATTATCACCTGAATTCCCCCGAAAAGCTCTATTACGACGGCTTTGAGCCCGATTGCCAGACCGATATGGCCATCACCGAGATCGAGCGGCTGTCGAAGGAGGATAAGCCCTTCGCCATGTTCCTCTCCATCGGCATCCCCCACGACCCCTGGGACGAATGGAACTGCGATCCCGAGGCCTATGCCAAGCACGCCGACACCGAGTTTCCTCTCCCCGAGAACTATCTCCCCGAAAACGACCCCTACGCCGACGATTGGGCTAGACTTTCCCCAAAAGAACGGGAGGAGCTGCCCTACTGGATGAAGGGATATTACTCCATGGCCACCAAGGTGGACGACAACGTAGGCAAGATGGTGGAAGCGCTGGATCGGATGGGACTTTCCGACGATACTATTTTCGTCTTCACCTCCGACCACGGTGAGCTGTTCGGCGCTCACGGCAGACGGGCAAAGAACATCTTCTACGAGGAAGCGGTGCGAGTTCCCTTCCTGATGCGCTGGGGCGACAAGCTGGGCGTGGGCGAAAATCCCCTCTGCCTCAACACCCCCGACCTGATGCC
>CAZFJJ010000070.1:0-9223 GCA_964519075.1 uncultured Lachnospiraceae bacterium | reverse complement strand
CTGGACTATTGCGGCCATCGGGGCGAGTGGCAGTCGGGCTGCGACACCGTCCTGCGCACCCTGCTCCGCACCCCTGCCGAGCGGGTGATCTTCCCTATTCAAGACATTCTCGGCTACGGCGCCGACACCCGTATGAACACCCCCGGCGTTGCCACGGGCAACTGGGCGTATCGCGTGACGAAGGAGCAGATCGGCGGGATCGATCGCGGGTACTGGAAGTGGTTGAATAGGTTGTATGGAAGGTAAGAAAAAGGCTTTCGATAAATGCTGAACGTGTATCCCTGAAATCCAATTATACTCGATATATCGACAATTGTCAGTTCAAAAGCAATATGGTATAATAGACGTAAAATCAGTTTTCGGGAGTGATACAGAATGTTCAATATCAAAAAGCCCTTTTTTATCAACAAAACCATCAGATTACCTCTTGAATTGGTCGAAAAGCTTACTGTACTCGCACAAGTGAAGCAAATTTCGCTCAATAATCTTATCGTACAGTGTTGCGAATATGCGCTGGGAAGAATAGACAATGAGGAAGACCGCGCATATCTGAAAATGCACAAGAAAAAATGATTATGCTCAACGACCTCTGCACGATCCTCGACTGCCCCGTGGAGGGCATCCTCGTATATATCAAAGAAGAACCCGACGCATACGCGTCGGGTTTTGCATACAGCGCCGTAGGGCGGGGGCTTGCTCCCGCCGAACACGGTGATATAGTATCACTGAACCGGCTGTTTGCTACGGCGGGAGCAAACAGCCGCCCTACAACAGATTATTGTAATTCTTACAAGAAGTCCCCCTTAAAAATCACTTCCTCAGCCCTTTCGGATAGTGGTTCTTCGCCACGCCGCCGCTGGCTTTGACGCCGCCGATGGGCGCTCCGCAGACCGTGACCACGCCCCAGCCGCTAAAGTCGGCGGGGATAGTCTCGCCGTGGAGATAGGCGGCAAGAGCGCGGTCATCGGGGGCAAGATCGATGCGATTTCTGAACAGCTCACCGTAGGCCGAGAAAAACTGGTGATGGGGAATGAGCCGTCCCTTGGTCACACTACCCAGGTTCACGCCTGCGGCGTACACACCCTTCGCAGGGATCGGCAGATCGGGATGGACGAAGACTATGCCGTTTCTGCTCCGCAACTTGGGCAGAACCGATTTCGCCGCTTCGGGGGGGAGGGCTTCCTTCACAAACGCCTCCGCCGCGCTCCGCTCCTCTCCGGAAAGGGTGGACGAGCTGTCCTTGCAGAGCGCAGGCTCTCCGCCCTCGGTGCGGCGCATCACCGCCACGAACTGTCCCTCTCCGCCGAAGACGTGGGGGTAGAACCGTCGGCAGAGCATCGCCTCTTCCTCGGTCAGGGTAAAGGGAGTCGGCGCAAAGCCGTCTTCCTCGGGCAAAGCGCCCGCAATTCCATCCGCCGACACCGCCGTCACCGTCTCGGTAGGTGGAGTCAGCAAAAATTCAGCGTTTTCGGCAAGAAACCGTGCCACCTGCCACTCGTTTTCCTCGGGCGCGAAGGTACAGGTGGAATAGACCAGCGTCCCGCCCGACTTCACCATCTTGGCGGCGGCTTTCAAAATGCCGTACTGCCGATCGGCGCAGAAGGCGGGAGACGACTCGCTCCACTCGCCCACAGCGTCAGGATTTTTGCGAAACATTCCCTCCCCCGAGCAGGGCGCGTCCACCACCACGAGATCGAAGCATCCATCGTACAGCGCCGACAAGGTGGGCACGTCCATAGAGGTGACCACCGAGCGGCGCACGCCCATCCGCTCTAAGTTCCCGCACAGCGTAGGCACACGGGAACGGGTGTATTCGTTGGAGAGGAGCAGACCTTCCGCCGACAGCCGTGCGGCGATCTGAGTAGACTTCCCTCCCGGGCTGGCGCAGAGATCGGCCACCCACCAGTGAGGCCGGACGTCCACCGCCGCAACGGGTGCCATTGCCGCAGGCTCCTGGACATAGATCGCGCCCGCGTGATGGAGGGGCGACGATCCGATATGCTCTGCGGTGAAGGTGTAGCCGTTTTCGGCAAAGGGAATCGGAGTAAGCGCGCCTACTTCGTCGGAAAGTGCGGTTCGAACCGCATCGGCATCTGCCTTGAGGGGATTGATGCGCAGTCCCCGCACGGGCGCCGTCTCCAGCGACGCCTCGAAGGCATCGTACTCCGCCCCCAGCATCGCCCGCATCCGCCGAGTGAATGAAATTGGTAGAATCATAAATATTCGCAGAACCTTTCTGAAGAAAGGTTCCGCACCTCCAAAGACTTTTGTAAAGCGCGGAAAATACTTTCCGCGCCGATATAACATATTATAGAACGGCGACAGCCAAGGAAGTGGAATGTCCGTGGGAAGGGAGGAAACTTCGGCGTTTGAGATGGTTCCTCCCTTCCCATTCAAATCCCGTAAGGGATTTGTTCCTTAGACTCCTAACTCATTTCCTAAAATTAACACTCTATCGCCTTATCTCTTCTCCACTAAAAAGAAAAACGGTGACGTCGGCGAGTTGACGATCTTCAGCATCGACACGCAGATCTGCTTGCGATCGTAGGCGGCAAACTTTTCGGTGATCAGCTGTCCCTCCAATGCTCCCTCGGCGTGGCCGGGATAGACCGCGATCAGCAGTCCTCCGCCCGGTGCGAGCAGCCGCACGGCGGCGTCAATGGCAAGCAGGGTAGTCTCGTGAAGGGTGGTGACGGTCTTGTCGCTTCCCGGCAGATAGCCCAGATTGAACATTCCCGCCGCAATAGGCTCCTCCACGAACTCCTCCACACGGTGGTGGGAGGCGCAGATCAGCTCATAATTGTTCGGCGCGCCCTCTCTCTCCAAGAGTCCGCGAGTGGAGACCAGCGCCGCCTCTTGAATGTCAAAGGCGTACACCTTTCCGCTCTCGCCGACTCTTTGGGACAGCCAGAGGGTGTCGTGTCCGTTGCCCATGGTAAAGTCTACTACAGTATCGCCTTCCTTGATATGAGTGGCGATCATCTCTTTTTCGGTGGTTCTCAGATCCAGCATTATAGAAATCCTCCGCTAATATATTGGCTTTATTGTAGCATAGAATGGATCGTTTGGCAAGTAGAATTTTGAAAAATGATAGATAGGATAGGCAAGGGTGCTCAGGTGCGCCCCCTCTCGTAGGAAGCGGTCTTGAAAGGAGCGAAACGACGGAATGGCGAAGCGTCCCTTCCTCCGTGCGGCTCGCACCGAGGTTACGGTCGGTGGAAACGGATTTGAAATGGGTGAACATACCAAAACGGCTGCCATCAAGCAGCCGTCAGCTCATTCGCCTCCAGCTCGTCCATGATGCGGATCGCATCGGCAAAGCGCGCGTTCTCGCTCGGGCTGCCGAAGACGCCGATGGCGTATAGGCTACCCTTGATCTCGGCAAGGAAGACGACGTTATAATAACCGTCCAGCGAGCCGGTCTTGCCGCAGATCACCCGCTCGTCGTAATACTCGCTGTCGGGATCGATCAGCAGATTGGTATTGATCCACGTATTGGTGTGCCCGCTGGCATAGGTCACGTCCACCTTTGCCATGGAGCAGTATTTCACGATGGTCTCGTCGGCGAAGGCTTCTTTTGCCACGATCGCCATGTCCTCCAGGCTGGAGTAATGCTCGCGCCCCGCAAAGCCGTCGGGGACTGTGAAGTTTGACGAGCAAAGCCCCAGAAATTTTCCCAGATCGTTCAGCGACTCCGAGAATTGATCGACGGCTTCCGCTCCGCTAAGCGACGGATTATACAGCCGTTCCACCCCCGCCGCCAGGGCGTAGGCAGCGTCGTTGCCCGAGGGGATCAGCATTCCCTGAATGAGCATCTCGGCGGTCAGCGTGTGATGGGATTTGATATAGGCGATGGACGAGCCCGCCTTCACCCGCTCCAGCTCGTCGCCGGGTGTGATCTCCACCGAGAGATCGTCCAGCGAATAGATGGCGAAGAGCGCGGTCAGCAATTTTGTAATGGAGGCAGGATAGATCCGCTTCTCCGCTCCCTCGATAGCGGCGAATACGTCGGTGTCGTAGGCGTAGGCGAAGTAGGTATCGGTAGACAGCCCGTCCACACAGATGGGATCGGTGGGGGTGTAGATGTAGCCGTTGTCCCCCGGCTGATGGAGCTTGGCGGTGGGAGCCCCGCAGGCGGAAAACAGCAACAGAGCGGCGACAAGAACCGCGGATAGCAGTTTTTTCATAGAGTTAACGTCCTTTCATAGAGGTGGGATGCAGGAGGCGGGATGGAATGCGGTTGCTTTTTTGGGAGATCAGAACGCCGCCCAATAATAGAAGAAGCCGTCGCAGATCATCTCCACATAATATTGATCGTCGCCGTACTCGCCGTTGGCGTATTGTTGTCGCCAGCGATAGCCGTTTGGGTCGGGGATCAGCTCCGACGCGGCAGGCGCGCACCAGACAGCAGACAGATTGCCCTCTGCCGAATAGAAGAAGCCGCAATAGCTGGTTGCGGATCCAAAGCCCGAGCCTCCGCAGTAGAAATCCACGCAGTTGTCGGTCACTTCGATCTCACGGATAATCCCGCCAAATCTGTTCAGTACCGTATAATCGCCCGATTCGATGCATTGGAGAAGAAGATCCCGGTGATCGTTGACCAGCTTCAGGATGTCCTCCTTATCCGCGCTGTCGTCCAAATCAATGCAAGCGGTTACGGAAAACATCAGGCTGAGGGTTAATAGAAGCGATAACAGTCTTTTCATAGGTGCGTTCCTTGCTGCTGTCAGATGTTATTGTGGAAATAGTAGAGAATATTACTGTCCCAATCGAAATAATAAACGGAATAGGATGCCCACACAATGCTTCCGTCAGAGAAGGTGTCCAATTTCTCTGCTTCGATGTGTACATAATCCCCTTCGGCAATTACCGAGCGGTCAAGATCGTAATGAGCCGACAGCTCGGAGTCCTCTCCAATCACTTCTACCCAGTTTTCGAAATCATCCAGGAGCAGTAGAAGCAGATCAACCTCTACGGCAGTGACCTTTGAAAAGTGCGGATTTCTTGCCAACATTTCCTCGGTAATGCCGTCGTAATAATATTTGCCGTAATCGGTGTAATCTTGAAATGCGCCCTCGGTGTAAAACTCCCGATCCCGATAGGACGGCAGTGAATCGAGTATGCTCGGCTCGAACCCGCACCCGCTCAAGAGTAAAAGCGCGGCAAGGAGAAAAAATGCAAGTTTTTTCATTGAATTCACAACCTTTCGGATTGGTTCTATCGCTCCTTCGGGAGTGCCTTATGCGGATATTGAACCGCAATGCGGTTTTCGGGCTTGCGGTCGAAGAGATAGAGCACCGCAAGGAAGATCCACTCGGCGGGCTTCATCAGAATATACACCACGTCCGCCGCCGCCTTGGTGCGGATCAGCCGTGCGATGGGCAGTCCGTAGCGATCGTAATTTCGCCGCACGAAGCGGTGGAAGCGGGGCGTGCGCTCCTCCAGCAGCTGCTCAAAGGCGTTGGCAACGCACAGCTGACGGTTGACGATCACCTCGTGGCCGTGGCGTTTACCGGTGCGCAGGGGCTTGACCACCTTTCCGTGTCCTCCTGCCGCTACCGTGCAAAGATAGTGGGTGTCCATCGGCACCGACGGAGGCGGGATCTTCTGCGAGAGCGTCCAATCTGCGGTGTCGGTCCAGGCGCGGATGAAGGCGTCAGGCTGCTGACCGAAGAGCGTCAGGATCAGCACCAGCACACCCAGCAAGGGAAGCGCCAACAGCAGTCCCCACACGGGAAGCAGTCCCGCCCGCAAAAAGAGCTTGGAAAGTCTGGGCAGACGGCCGGATTCGCCTGCTGCTTCTGCCGCTTTCAACAGTTTCCATTTGTCCTGCACCGCCAAACGGACGGCACGGGAATAAATGAGAACGGCGTTGGCGGGGAGGATCATCAGCGGCCACGCGATGGGAGTATTGATGACCTGCACGATCCAGAACACCGACACCGCCGCCCCCAGGTAGGTGGCACCGATGGCAAGGACGGTCACCAGCGGCGGCTGTTTCTCCATGGGGATCAGCCGCAGGAGCAGATAGCCGCCAATGCCGACCAGTCCCAGCACGATCAGCGTTGGAGTCGTTTCCAGCAGGACGGGATAGTGCGTCTGGGTCTCGTAGATCTGCTCCCACCAATCGGCGTAGATCACGCCCTCGTATTCGCCACCCATGAAAAACAGCCAATAATACAGCGCGGTCAGAGGGATTCCTGCTCCCCAGGTGAGACACTCAATCTTCCACGCCGCACGACGGCGGATTCCTTCGCCCGTATTCACCAGAAGAAAACCGACGTTGTATACCGTCAGGAGGGGCGGGAGAAAGACGAAAATCGCCAGCAACGGTGCTAAATAGATAATAGCAGTGGGGCCTGCCAAAATGCTCAGGATCAATCCGCCGATCCCCGCGAACGCAAGCGCCCACGCGATAGGTGCGCGGTAGAAGCGCTCCCGCCGTCGGTCGGTCGGATCGGGAGGTAGAGGGCGGTCGAGGCTTTCGTGATCCCGCATTATCCGCACTTCGTCGGGCAGGCGCTCCGCATCGGGGGATTGGAAACGGTCGGGATCAGGCTCGCGAGGAACCAAGGGATCAAATCGGTCGTTCATCACAGTCATCCTTTCGGTTGATTCGTGATTTTAGTATAGCACGACTCAATCAAATTGTCAATACCTATTTATTGATTTCCGATAATTATTTTCGAAAACTCCGTATCTGACGACACGAATCCGGGAAAATCGCTACAGAAGATGTCCTCCCCGCCAACGAAAAAAGAGACGGCCTCCCGTCTCTTTTTTCGTTAGTTTGCTTTTCGTCTCACCGTCGCCTCACCTGTGGCGACGCGGGCGATTCCCTCTTCGGTTGCCAGCAGGAGCGCGCCGTCCTCGGCAATGCCCAGCACTACGCCTTCCACCGTCTCGCCGTCCTTTCGGCAGACGACCCGCTGCCCGTCCAGCCAGGAGCGCGCCCGATAGTGCGGCAGCCAGGTCAGCTCTGCCAGCTCTTCGTACAGATCCAGCAGATGCTCACAGATCGCCGCCGCCAAGCGGTTGCGGTCAACGGCAGCGCCCGCTCCTTCCAGCGAGGTGGCGATAGCCGCCACCTCTTCGGGAAGCGATGCGGCGGTGCAGTTGACTCCGATTCCCACCACGATAGCGGCAAGCCGTCGGTCGGTGGGATCGGTCACCCCTTCGGTCAGGATGCCGCAGAGCTTTTTGTCCGACAGATACACGTCGTTGACCCATTTGATCCGGGGGCGCAGATCGGTGAGCGATTCGATCGCCAGACAGACCGCCACCGCCGCTGCAGAGGTGATGGTCAGCACCTCCTTCGGGGAGCGGTCGGGAAAGAGGATCAGGCTCATGTACAGCCCTGCGCCGGCGGGAGAGCAAAAGCTGCGCCCCAGCCGTCCGCGCCCGCCGGTCTGGGTCTCGGTAAGAAGGAGAAGCGGCGTCCGCAGTCCTGCCGCGATCCGCCGTTTGGCCTCGGTATTGGTGGAATCCACCGACTCCAGCACCTCTACCGCCACGGGGCGCGCCATCGCCTCTGCAATCGCCCGTGGGAACAGTTTTTCGGTCATTTGCTCGTCTCCCCTCGTTGGTTTTCTTCATTTTAGCAAAAATTCGATAAAATTGCAAGGTTCTTCTTGCTTTTTTTGCAAAAAGATGGTACACTAACGGTAGTAACCGACAAGGAGACCGATATGAACGTCCTGCATCTTCGCTACGCCATTGAGGTGGAGCGCACCCGCTCCATCAGTAAGGCGGCAGAAAACCTGTTTATGAATCAGTCCAATCTCTCCCGCGCCATCCGTGAACTGGAGCAATCGCTGGGCGTGACGCTGTTTCGCCGCACCTCCAAGGGCATGAACCCCACCCCGCAGGGTGAGGAGTTTCTAAGCCACGCCAAGCGCATCGTGGCGGAGATCGACGCGGTGGAAGCGCTTTACAAAAACGGCGGCGACGGCAAGATCCGCTTTTCGGTATCGGTGCCCCGCGCCAGCTACATCGGCGCCGCCTTTGCTGAGTTTGCGGGCGAGCTGCCCGACGGTCCCGCCGAGATCTACTATAAGGAGACCAATTCTCTGAAGACGGTGAACAATCTCCTGCAGACCGATTATCGGCTGGGCATTATCCGTTATCGAAAGACCTTTGAATCCTATTTCAAGGCGATGCTTCACGAGAAGGACATCCTGTCCGAGCCGGTGGCGGAATACGCCTGCCGACTGCTGATCTCTGCCGCAGATCCACTGGCCGATCGGGGCAACGTGTCGCTGTCCCAGCTTTCCGACTACACCGAGATCGGCAATCCCGACCATTACGTCCCCTCGCTTCCCTTCACCGACGCCATTAAGGCGGAAAACTCGGAGTTCGTCAACCGCCGCATCTACGTTTACGAACGGGCAAGCCAATTCGAGATCCTGTCGAAGGTGCCGAAGACCTTCATGTGGGTGTCGTCCATCCCCGACGATCTGTTGGAGAAATACGGTCTGGTGCAGATCCCCTGCGCCGCCGACGAGCGGATCTACAAGGACGTTTTGATCTTCCGCCGCGGCTACCATTTCTCCCCCTTGGATCGCCGCTTCATCGAGCTGGTGCACGCTCACAAAACCGTCCTGGATCTGCGGGAAGAGTAAGGAGCAATTTCGCCGTCGCAATCGGTCTGTACCGAGGTGAGGTGGCGCAGACTGATACTCTTTTCTTTCGCACCTTCCTGATGGGCAGAATATTACACTATAATTCCAAATCCCGCCATTCGGCGGGATTTGTTCCTATTTCAGTTCAGGGGAGAATATAGCAAAAGCGTTTCTGTATATCACAGAGAGGGTGACGGCTATTGCACAGAGGGGAAATTACTGCCCGTGGGATAGTTTCACAAACCCACGGGAAGAAACCACGACTCGGAGTGATACACGACACCCAGCTGTACATAATGTGTACTCTATGGAATACAGAAACACCTCTCCCCATGGAGAATCGAGTTCCGCGAAGCGGAACGGTCAGATGCGACCCCAAGCCCTAACACACAAACGAACACTTTGTAAACTGCACAATCTCTCGCGCACCATAAGGGAAGTTGGATGGAGGTCTCGGGGAAGGAGAAACCGTAGGTTTCGCCTTTCCTGAGCGATTCTTTGGTTACTTTCTTTTCACAAAGAAAGTAACAGGACGGTAGATAATTCCAAGGTGCTGTAAAAAAAGTCCCGCCAAAAGCAGAAGACGCGTTCGAAAGAGCGAG
>CAZFJJ010000069.1:0-9274 GCA_964519075.1 uncultured Lachnospiraceae bacterium | reverse complement strand
CGACGAAGCTGAGTGCTGGGGCAACATTATGGGGTCCAGCACCGGAGACACTCCCGATATGGAAAACAAGTATACCGTGACCATTAACGGCACAGACTACGTTTGCGACACCGCGACCGTATACAACGGCGGCACTTGGGGTTACCTGCGTTTTTGGCTGGGCAACACTGCGTTTGCACCCAAGTTTGGTACTACCTACACCGTTCAGTGGAAGGTAGAAGCCAAGGACGGCTCTTGGGCATACACCGGCGGCGAGGTTTCCGTAGAGTGCTTCAAGGGCGAAAAGCCTGCAGCTGAAGCGATCACCGGCGACGGTCTGACTGCTATTCAGGGACTGACTGACCTGACCGACAAGGTTGACCAGGACAGCATTGACACCAACGTAGGTACCTACAACGACACCACCGAAACCGAGAAGAGTGTGTTTGACGGCAATCTGACCAACAAGATGGGTTCCGGCGACAACAAGGTAACTATCACTTGGTCCACCACAGAGGCAGTTACCGTTACCGATTACGTAATCGTTTCCGGTAACGACGTTGCAAACAATCCCAGCCGTAACCCTCTGTTCTGGACTCTCTACGGCTCCAACGACGGCGATACTTGGACTGTTCTGGATACCGTTGAATATGCAGGTCTGGAAGGTGTAGTTTCCACTGCATACGGCTTTGAGGTAGACAATCCCGGCGCGTACACTCAGTACAAGATCGAGATGGTTTCCGACAGCGGCTTCGAGCTGGGCGAGCTGACCATGTACAACGACCCCGCTTACACCGCTCCTGAGACCAACGAGCAGCCCGAGACCAACGAGTCCCCCGAAACCGGTGACGCCGTTCTGGCGATCTCCGCGCTGGCTCTGATCGCAGCAGCAGCTACCGTAGCAGTCGCTCGCCGCCGCAAGATCGAGGAGTAATCGGAATCACGCAAAAAGCAGAGCCGAGGCTCTGCTTTTTTGCGTGCAAGAGGGAAAAACGTAATTAAGCGGTGAAAAAAATAAGTATTTACTATTGACAAGTTGTAAACGATATGTTAAAATAGAATTACGAATTTGCCCTTACCCGCGTCGATGGGAAGGAGAAACAAGGAGGACATACTTATGAAAAAATTCGCAAAAGTACTGCTGTCGCTTGCACTCGCTGCAGCAATGGTAGTACCCGCAACTCTGACTGCTTCCGCAGCTGAGCTGACGATCAACCCCAACGGCTATTACGGCAACTACGCTGGCACCGGCTGTGGCTTCCTGGATGGCAATATGTACATCACTGAAGGTCTGAAGGGCGATTCCACCGCAGACCTGACCGTTACCGTTAACGGCAATACCGCTTACTTCAACAACGGATACCTCGGTCAGAAGCACTGCGCTCTCCGCGAAGCCGACTACGGCGATGACGGCAAGGTTGCGGGCGGCTGGCTGCAGATCGGTGTCGTTGGCGCGGACGTTGTTCCCGGTACCAACACCATGGTGGTTACCGATAAGGAAGGCAACACTGTAACTCTTGAATTTGAAGCTACCATCAACGCGCTGGGTACTTCCTATGCGAAGGTAACCGGTGACGCTAAGGCAAAGACCATGAAGGCAGAGATCATCTTCAACACCGATCCCGGCTTCGAAATCGGCACTACCTTCACCGGCAGATGCCACGACGATCACAACTCTACAGGCACCTTCACCGTAACCGCTTACGATGAAGCAACCAAGATGTATACCATCGAGGCTACCGATTACGCTACCACCCAGTCCCTGCTGGAGCTGAAGGTTACCTCTGAGGGCGAATATAAGGATTACTATGTATCCGCAACCATCAACGCGTACAACGCATATACCGGCAGCGAGATCGTCGGCACCAAGATCACCATCACCGAGGCTACCTGCAATCGCACCAACAAGCCCGGCTCTAACCTGATCGATGGTACCGTTGAAAAGGTGGAAGGTGATCCTCCCTCCGAGTCCGATCCCGTTGTGATCACCTTTAAAACTGCTGATGCAGTAAAGGTTGACACCCTGATGCTCTACACCGCAAGCGACGACGCATCCTACAATAACCGTGCTCCCGGCGCATTCAAACTGTACGGTATCACTGCTGACGGTACGGAAGAGCTGATCAAGGACGTTGCAGACTCCGGTATGCAGAACGTGAACTACGCTCCTTTCGCTGTTGATATTGACGCCACCACCGCGTACAGCGAATACAAGATGGTTATCACCTCTATGATCAACAATGGCGACGGCAGCTGGTGGTTCCAGTTGGGCGAACTGGAGATCTACTCCGATGATGCCGCTATGACCGACATCTACGAAGTTAAGACCGGCGCAGTTGCCTACAACGGCACCGCTCCCCAGGCTCCCGATGTGACCGAGGACGCTCCCATCACCAACGAGTCCCCCAAGACCGGTGACGCTATCACCGTGATGATCGTGGCTTCCGCAGTTGCAATGGCAGCGATCGCAGTAGTCGTTTCCAAGAAGAGAAGCACTGCTTGCTAACGAAATTCAATAAAAACCGAGGCGTTTGCCTCGGTTTTTATTGAGTGAGCGGTTGACAGATACCCAAAAGTATGGTATAATAAGATAAGATGAATAACGATTTAGTACGTTGGAGGATATTATGAATGTACAGATGAAACTGTTGGCGGCTGCTTTGGCGGCACTGACGTTGCTGCCTACAGCTGTTGCGTGCGGATCTTCGGAGTCTGTGGAAACTACCGTTGCTACCACTACTGCACCCGTCGAGGAAGAGATCACCCCCGATTACGCGGCACTGCTGGCATCCAATCCCTACGGCGCTCCTGCCGAGACGCTTATGGTCGAGACCATCAATAATTATTACAACAAGCGCTCCCACACGGTTCAGACTGACCTGAACAATTCCAGTACCGCATACGTATGGCCTACCACTGCTTTCGTGGAAGCGTTGGCAGAGTCCTACGCGATGTATCCCGATAACCAGACCATCAAGGACTGCTATATTGATATGCTGGACAACGGCTTCGATCAGTTTAAGGTGTCCAACGTGACTCTGACTACCCCTGCGGGACGCTTTACCGGTATTACCTATTATAATTCATCGCGCGGAAACTCCGGTGACTTCTATTACGACGACAACGCGTGGATCTGCGTTCGCTATCTCACCGCTTACGAGCAATTTGGCAACGAGGATTATCTCAACCGCGCCAAAGAGATTCTGGAATTCCTTTGGACCGGCTACGACGATTATCAGGGCGGCGGCATTTACTGGAGCAAGTCCTTTGACGACAACGGTAAGAGCAACAAGGGCGTCTGTACCAACGGACCTTCTGCGATCTCCTTCCTGTGGATGTACCAGCTTACCGGTAACGAGGTCTATCTGGAGCGCGGAAAGCTGCTTTACGATTGGGTGAACGACACCCTGCGCACCGACGGCGGTATTTACTACGCCGGTGTCAACGATCCCTGGCAACCGGCGTACGACCAGGGCACGATGCTGTACGCGTCCTGCTTGATGTACGAGATCACCCAGGATGATTCGTATCTGAAGCTGGCGCGCAGATCCGCTACCGCCATCGCCTCTCATATGTTTTCCGCTACGGGAACGGGTGACGATATGGTGGTGACGATGAAGCGTAATCCCATCTACAAATCCTGGTGCGTGGGCTGGCTGACCCGCGGCATGGTCAAGTACGTGGAGACCGACACCTCCAAGAAGTCCAATACCTATATGAAGATGCTCAAGAACGTGATGAATCAGACGTTGCTTACCAAGGATTCGAACGGTCAGTACGATCCCTTCTTCTGCTCTCCCGGCACCGATTTCTGGGATAAGGATTACCACGACCACGACGTTATGCAGCCTGCGGGCATCGTCGTCGTTCTGCAGCTGTTGGCCTACTACGACGTTTATCAGATCAACGAATCCTACGCGGAGTAAATTGCCAAGGGCGTTGCCCCAAAACCCACTGAAGAATCTCCAAGAACTGCAAAGAAGAGCCCGACGAGAAATCGTCGGGCTGTGTGTTTATTTGGAATTACGCCAGTAGATCGGCGATTTTCGCAAACTGCTGCAGGTTCAGCGCCTCACCACGAACCGTGGGCGACAGTCCCGCCTTTGCGATAGCGGCGGCAACGCGCTCGCGTCCGATCCCGGGAAGGGCGGTCAGCGCGTTCTGGAGGGTCTTGCGCCGCTGTCCGAAGGCAGCCTTGATGACGGCGAAGAGCATGGCTTCGTCGGTCACCTGCACAGGCGGAGTCTTGTGGAGCTTGATCTGCACCACCGCGCTGTCCACCTTGGGGGCAGGGACGAAATTGCCCGCGCTGACCGTAAAGAGCCGCTTGGGGCTGCCGTAATATTGAAGCACAGCCGTGATGGCGCCATAGGCGTCCGATCCGGCGGGCGCGCAGAGCCGCTCAGCCACCTCTTTTTGTACCATGACCGTGATGGAGGAGAAGGGAAGCTTCGACTCCAGTAGTGCCATCAGAATGGGCGTGGTGATGTAATAGGGCAGGTTGGCGCAGACTGCCAGACGGGTGCAATCGGCAAATTCCTCTGCCACCAGCGCGGCCAGATCCACCTTCATCACGTCGTTGTTGATCACTCGGACGTTTTCGCAGTCGGCCAGCGTCTTCTCCAGAATGGGGAGCAGGGTAGCGTCGATCTCCACGGCGGTCACCTTGTGCGCCACGGCGGAGAGCTTCTCTGTCAGCACGCCGATGCCGGGGCCGATCTCCAAAATGCCCAGCCGCTCGTTGGGATCGGGAACGTCGGGCAGGGCAGAGGCGGCGATGCGCTCCACCACCGATTCATTCGTGAGAAAGTTTTGTCCGTATTTCTTTTTGAAGGAGGTGCTCTCCTCGCCCAGCAGCGAGCGGATCACCGAAAGGTCGGTCAGCTTCATAAAACCTCGCAAAACTCGAAAAATAAAAGAAAACCGCGATTCGCGGTTTTCTTTTGGAGCTAATGGCGGGACTCGAACCCGCGACCTGCTGATTACGAATCAGCTGCTCTACCAACTGAGCCACATTAGCGTACCGTACGCAAATCAGCGAACCTATTATATCACACCGAAAACGGTTTGTCAAGTTCTTTTTGCGCAGAAGAAGAAATTTTTGAAAAATCTCGCCGAGCCAAGACGTACCCCCACCAAAAATCCTCCCAAGCGGGAGGATTTTTAGTGGGAGTATTAATTATTCGGTGGGAGCGGTCTCGCCCTGTGCCAGCAGCTTGACAACTGCCCACAGATCGGTGGTGGAGTTGTTGTCGGAGCCGTTGTACCAGCCCATACCGCCGGAGCGGGTACCGCTGGAGGTGCAGTCGTTGTACTGGAAGTCCATCAGCAGGAAGTTGCCGGCTTCAACGGGAGTGTTGTAGGGAACGTAGCTGAATTCGATAATCATACCGGTATCGGTGCGGGTGTAAACCGACTGTGCGTTCAAATTAACGGTCTTGTCGCCGTGGCGGGGGATCATTTCCAGGCCGTCAGCGATCAGTGCGAACTGGTAGGTGCCGCCGGCAAAGGCGTCGAAGGAGGTCCAGTAAGCCATAGGATCCTCGGAAACGTACAGATAGATACTGTCGTTGTTGTAGTCGCCCAGCGTGCCGCCGGTGTAAATATCGGAGTCGGTGATTTCGAACAGGAAGTAGAGACCGTTCTCATCCCACATTACGCTGGCTTCTACCACGGTGTCGGCGTTGGGAGAGTCCTTCTTGACCAAGTCAAGAGAAACGGTGACGGCGTTCGCCCAGGAATCATCCTTGATGCCGTCCACGGTTGCGGAGCCGTAGGGGATGAACATCTCGGTGATGTCGTTCCAATAGTCCTCATCGTCGTCTTCCGTGTCGGGAAGCGGAATAATGGGGATCGTTTTAGTGGTGGTCGTGGATGCGGTGGTGGTGGCGGGAGCGGGCTCGGTAGTGGTCTCTGCGGTGTCGGAGCTACCGCACGCGGTAGCAGCAAACAGCAGGGAAGCCATCAGAACCAGCGCAGTCAGTTTCTTTTTCATGTTCTGTACCTCGATTCGTATAGTATTTCGGTGATCGTAGCACCTTGCTATTTTCATTATAACACAACGTCTGTACGGTGTCTATCAAAATCGGACAGATAAATCGAAAATAATATTAGAATTTTACCGAGCGATAAGATCCGCCGTGATCGGTGGCCTCATCGCCCTTCTTCGCCTCTCTTGCGCGGATCAACAGCGCAGCTACACGGCAGGCGCGGACGTAGCAGGCGGTGAGGTAGTCAATCGGATCCATGGCAGCGTAGGGCGCGTTTTCCCGACGGTTGGGCTTGGAGCGCAGAGACAGCTCGAAGGTCAGCACTTCAGGCGTGCGCGCTCCCGCCAGCCGCTCCATCTTCTCGTTCCAGTCGCAGATGCCGTCGAAGGGGAGCAGATGCAGATCGTCGATCCAGGTGATCTCGCCGGACAGGTCCCGGATGCCCAGATTGTCGTTGACGTGGGTGGCAAGGAGCCGATCGCCCCAGCGGGCGAGCAGATCCTCGGAGTAGTTGTAGCACATTTCGTGTCCCGTGTCCCAGCAGAAGCCCACGGTCTCGCTATTCTTGAAGTGGGAGAGCAGGGCGTCCAGATACTCGATGCCCTCGGTGTTCTCCAGCGCGATCTTCACCCCGCACGCCTCTGCGTGGCGGACGACCCTCTCGAAGCGGGAAAGACCGATTTCGGTAGGAGAGTGATCCGCAAATCCGATGAAAGCGTGGGCTACCATGAGGGACACTTCTGCCGCTCGACAGGCGTCCAGACAGTCGCATAGCTCCCGGACAGCGGCCTCTCCCTTAACCTCGTCCCTGCCCCAGATGTCGGCGGCTTTTCCGAAGGGCGCGTGAATGGACTGATAGTGTATCCCGCACTCGCGGGCAATCGCAGCCCATTCTTCCACGGGATCCCCCGTGCGCCAACCGGTGAAGAAGGCCTCGAAGCCTACTTTTCGCATTGCGCGGATCTCGTCGGCAACACTCATCCCGGGCAGACCCAGAATGCCCAGCCCCAGCTTTTGTTTCCACATGGTAATCACTCCTTTGACGCCCCAAACGCGGGGCTTTTCTTCAGTATAGCAGGATTTTTCTAAAATGTCAAGCAAAACTCCCGCATTCGGGTGAATGCAGGGGGAGGCTTAGTCAGATTCCCAACCGGGTACGCGTCGGTGTGAAAGATACCGTAGTATCTTGGAACAATTCAAACTATAGATTTCCGCTACGCTAAATGCCTCTCCCAGAGGGAGAGGCGGAATGCAGAGTCGGAACGAAACATCAATTTATAGATGTTACAAAGTAGTAGGCATCGTCCTCGAGATAGTAGGTGGCGCCGTCCGCGATTCACCAAGCCCACATTGCCTGTGTCATTTCGATTTCCATATACTTTCGGATGCTCTCTCGATGCGGGCGACGGTTATAGCAGTCCTCCTTTCACGCTTTATTGATGCTTTCACCCGAAAGGCGCATTTTTACGATAAAGGTAACGCATCTTTGCAAAAATGTAAAATAATTCACTTGTATCATAGCAGAGAGGGTGATTTTCGTCAACTGTGCAGAGCGATTTGTAGAAAATATACAAAAAATCGTGTATAATTTTGTGGGATAGAGAATTGACTTTTGCGATTGAATTGAGTATAATAAATATATCTTTTTTAATTTATCGGGGTAAAGTGAAACCCCGGACAGGAGTATCATTATGAAAAAGCTTTTCTCTCTTTTGCTTGCCGGCACGATGCTGTTCGGCATGGCTGCCTGCACCACCGAAGAAGGATCTACTGACGACGAGACTTATACCGTAGGCATCTGCCAGATCCAGCCTCACGTTGCGCTGGATGCCGCTACTCAGGGCTTCCAGGATGCGCTGAAGGCTGAGCTGGGCGACAAGGTCACCTTTAAGGTACAGGACGCCGGCGGCGATCAGTCTGCCTGCACCACCATCATCAACAGCTTTGTTTCCGAGAACGTGGATCTGATCCTGGCCAACGCTACCCCCGTTTTGCAGACCGCGTATAACGCTACCCAGACCATCCCGATCCTGGGCACCTCGGTTACCGAGTACGGCGTTGCGCTGGACATCGAGAACTTCAGCGGCACCGTGGGCGGCAACGTTTCCGGTACCTCCGACCTGGCTCCTCTGGATCAGCAGGCGGCTCTCTTTGACGAGCTGATCCCTGACAAGACCACCATCGGTCTGATCTACTGCTCCGCAGAGGCAAACTCCAAGTATCAGGTAGAGAAGGTCAAGGGCTATCTGGAAGCTGCCGGCAAGACCTGCAAGGTCTACACCTTCACCGACTCCAACGACATGGCAGGCGTCTGCACCACCGCAGTTTCCGAGTGCGAGGCTATCTACGTTCCCACCGATAACACCGTTGCTACCTACATGAGCATTCTGGATCAGGTTGCCCGTCCCGCTAAGGTGCCCGTAATCACCGGCGAAGAGGGTATGTGCGCAGGCGGCGGCATCGCCACCCTGTCCATCAGCTACTACGATCTGGGCTACGCTACCGGTCTGATGGCTGCCAAGATCCTGAAGGGCGAGGCTAAGATTTCCGAAATGCCCATCGAATACGCTCCCGAATTTACCAAGAAGTATAACAAGGAAGTTTGTGAAGAGCTGGGCATCACCATTCCCGAAGGCTATACCGCTATCGAGACTTCCGCTGAATAAGCAACAAACGGGGTTTGAAAAATCTCTTTCAAACCCCGATTTTGTGTGAAAAAGCAAAATTTCTATCCGAAAGGGTTTCGTATGGATATCACATCTTTATTCAACCAAATGCCGGGTGCCGTTGCCCAGGGTCTGATCTGGGGCATTATGGCGATCGGCGTGTATATCACCTACCGCGTGCTGGATATTGCCGATCTGACGGTGGATGGCACCATGGCCACCGGTGGCGCGGTCTGCGTAATGCTGCTGATCAACGGCTACAGTATGCCCGTAGCGATGCTGGGCGCTGTGATTGCCGGTATGCTGGCAGGCATGGTCACCGGACTATTGCACACGCTGCTGGGCATCCCTCCCATTCTGGCGGGCATTTTGACCCAGCTTTCGCTCTATTCCATCAATCTGAAGGTGTTGGGCTCCGGTAACCAGACCATCAACACCCGCAAATACGACGTGCTGGTCTCTATGGGTGAGCTGCGCGGCGTCCCCTTCTATCAGAATCCCATCTTCGTGACGGCCATCTTCGTAATCGTCCTGATCTGCGTGCTGTACTGGTTCTTCGGTACGGCGATGGGTTCCGCACTCCGCGCCACGGGCAACAATCCCAACATGAGCCGCGCCCAGGGCATCAATACCAACACC
>CAZFJJ010000068.1:0-9321 GCA_964519075.1 uncultured Lachnospiraceae bacterium | reverse complement strand
TACCATGTTTTTGTGAACTTTTCTACCTGCTCTATTTGTGCGGTGTTGCCTTAATGAAAATACAGTGTTTGCAGGGGGACGACTTTGGTTTTAACGTTATTAACCGAAAATATTTTCCTTTACTTCGGAGAGTATGGATTTTTCCATATTGACGGTCTTTTTGAAAAGCCCTTTTACTGCGTACGGTGTATAAAAGGACACTTCAATACCGTTTGCTGTGAATACGCAAGTTTTGATCGCGTCGGACACGGCGCCCGATTGCAGGCCAACCTGCGTGCTATAAGAAAACAGTGCGTAGGTGAACGCTTCTTGTTTGAGTTTTTCTACTGCAATCGCATAAGCTTTATCTACGTCGGTGTTGGCGTCTTTCGACTGAAAGCCGAATAGCCGGTTGGAATCGGGGATCATCAGCATGGGAAGTAAGCAACGGTCTTTTTTTAGAATATCCGCGCTTGTCTGGAGGTGATGATTGAGTAATTCAACGATGCTTTCCTGTACGGCGGGCTCCAGTTCCGAAAATTTCATAACAATCTCCTCTCGGTCTAATTGGGTATGGTCATTATACCACATAAAAATGAAAAACGCAATCCTTTTAGATCGGAATTGCGAAGAGAGTTCTACCTGCGCTTGTAACGAACACAATCGCGTAGTGGGTGTATGACTCATCAAAATGAAGCATCACTTCGGCTGTTTTCACATAAGCACTTGCAAATTCTACCAAAGTATGCTATACTTACGATAATAGATCGCGAGTAACCAATCGTACAGTGAAAGATTCTGGCGATACGGTGATTTCTACCGAGGACTTTACTCACGATGCCGCAGGCAACATCACAAGCGCACCGGATAGTTGCTTCCAATACGATATCAATAACCGGCTGACCATGTACAATTGTCAGGCTGTATCGTACGATATGGACGGCAATATGCTGTCTTGCAAGCTGGATGGTAACACCGTATCCTTTGCATACGATTCTGCAAACCGACTGATTTCCGCAGGTGGACACACCTATACCTATAATGCGGAAGATGTGCGTATCCGAAATCTTTGCGCCGACGAAGATACTACTTATACCTACAATACCAACTGCAAGCTGAGTCAGCTTCTGATGAAGACCACCGGCGGCGTGGTGACCAAGTATGTCTATGGACGCGGACTGATTGGCGAGGAAGTAAACAACGCCTTTAAGACTTATCACTTTGATTGCAGAGGTAGCACGATTGCAATTACCGATGCAAACTGCAGTATTACCGATACGTTCCGATATGATACCTATGGTAAGCTGATTGAGCGAACCGGCGAAAGCGTTGTGATCTTCGGTTACAACGGCCGCGACGGTGTTGTGACGGACAAGAACGGGCTCATCTACATGAGAGCGCGGTATTACTCTCCTGAAACGAGACGGTTTGTCAATGCAGATATTGTGGCAGGTAAAATTTCCAACGCAGTAACGCTGAATCGCTTCGCATATGCGAATGGCAACCCTGTTTCCTATGTTGATCCGTTTGGGTTGAGTGCGGAAAGAGCCGGAATATCACAGGCGGAGTACGAAAAATTTTTAAAAACACTGCGAGATCTTTTTGCCATTTCTAAAAAGCAAGAACTTGCCAAATTTGAGGTTAGTTTAGGTTCGTTAACCTATTATCGAAATTATGAATTGACAATTGGAAGTGGACCTGCTAACATTGATAAACTTATTGCGGGGCAAATTGAGATTTCACAATCTTTCGATTTTTCAACAGGAACATTCAAAAAAATAACAGGTACCGAGATTTTGTTGGGAATAGAATATTCTGTTGATATTGATGATTATAATTCAGTATCTGCCTCTATGACGATTAATTACGACGGCTCAATGAGCACAGAATATCAAATTTCCACGGAATATGAAAATGGTTTTTCTTTGGCAACCACCATGGGGGTTAAAACCACCCAAAACGATAATTCTCCCCCTCCTCCTGTAACTGTTCCTGACGAGGTAACCGAAGAAGAAAAAGAACCATCATTTTGGATGAGAGCAGGTGAGGTTTTGGACGGTATCGGAGAAGGCCTAGAAGCCGTTTGGGAAGGCATGGCAGATTTTGCTGCAGAACATCCTTTTTTGGCTGGATTAGCGATAGCGGGTTCATTAATACTTCCGGGACCGCAGTTTGGATTTATTTGATAATATTTTTGAAATAATGAACATTTTGGATTTTCCGTAATTGGAGGAATAGATATGAAAACGAAATCTACCTTAACGTTATTTATGGTTGTCGTATTTGTGATGATGACAGTATTGGCTTCATGCAATAATGTAGGCTCTGCCAATCAATCTACTCTTCATCTTTCTCCCATGATGTGCCAAGCTTTGTTAGATGGTATGAATCCAAAGGAGTTCTGCGAAACAAAAGGAAAAAATACTTTCGCAGATTGTAAAATGAAGTTGCACTACCCAGACGGGTAAAAGTTTTCAAAACGCAAATTGCAATAGCAAGTTGCGACCAATAACAAATCAACGCCAACGTGCGTTCGTCGGCGTTTTTTGCTTGTGCGAACTTGTTTGTGTTTTTTAGAAACAAATCCCTCCCGTCGGTCGGGATTTGGATTTATCTTCCGTTCTGTTACTTTCTGTGTGAACAGAAAGTAACCAAAGAATCATTTCAGGGGGCTTCGCCCCCTAAAAGTCACCCCCGTGAGTCGCATCTGACCGTTCCGCTTCGCGGAACTCGATGCTCCATGGGTAAGGGCGATTTTGTATTCCATATAGTATGTGACTTTCTAAAAGGGTGTCGTGTAGCGACGCCCATACTCTGCCCTGCCCGTGGCTTTCTGTAGCGATACTTATCCGAAATCGTTTCTTCAGCGCATCTTTTGTCGTTTTAGTTCGTGCGAACATGGCAAAAACAGAGGACGGCAAGTATTTGCCGTCCTCTATAAAAGTTTTGGGAGTTCCAAGAACCCTTTTGAAAAAGGGTTCTTGGTGGGGATCCAAGGGGCAAAGCCCCCTGGCAGAGCTCGAGACGGAGTCTCGAATGCATTTATTCTCCCATAATCTGCTTGTCGATGGCGGCGGCGGCGGTTTTGCCGGCTCCCATGGCAAGGATTACGGTAGCGGCACCGGTGACGGCGTCGCCGCCGGCGTACACGCCGGGCTTGGTGGTGGCACCGGTCTCCTCGGTGACGATGATGCCGCCCCAACGGTTGACCTCCAGACCTGCGGTGGTGTCCTTGATCAGAGGGTTTGGGGATGTACCGATGGACATAATGACGCAGTCCACGTCCAGCACGAACTCACTGCCGGGAACCTCGATGGGAGAGCGTCTGCCGGAAGCGTCGGGCTCGCCCAGCTCCATCTTGATGCACTTCATGCCGATGACCGATCCGTTCTTGGGATCGCGCTTGTCGTCGGGATTGTTGTAGCCCAGGATCTCTACGGGATTGTTCAGCAGGCGGAAGACGATGCCCTCCTCCATTGCGTGCTCGACTTCCTCGGCACGGGCGGGAAGCTCCTCCAGAGAACGGCGGTAGACAATGGAAACCTCTTCTGCGCCCAGTCTCAGCGCGGTACGGGCTGCGTCCATTGCTACGTTACCGCCGCCTACGACTGCAACCTTCTTGGCGCGCAGGATGGGAGTGGTAGCGTCGTCACGGTACGCCTTCATCAGATTGTTACGGGTCAGGAACTCGTTGGCGGAGTAAACGCCGCGCAGCGACTCGCCGGGGATGCGCATAAATCGGGGCAGACCTGCGCCCGAGCCCACGAATACAGCCTCGAAGCCGTACTCCTCCATCAGCTCATCGATGGTCAGGGTCTTGCCGATGACCATGTTGGTCTCGACCTTCACGCCCAGCGCCTTCAGAGTGTCCACTTCCTTCTGTACGATCGCCTTGGGAAGACGGAATTCGGGAATGCCGTAGACCAGTACGCCGCCGGCAAGGTGGAAGGCCTCGAATACGGTGACGTCGTAGCCCTTCTTGGCAAGGTCGCCTGCACAGGTCAGACCTGCGGGGCCGGAGCCGACCACGGCTACCTTGTGTCCGTTGGAAGCAGGCGCCACGGGAGCCTCGGTTGCGTGCTCGTTGTGGTAATCGGCAACGAAACGCTCCAGTCGGCCGATGCCGACAGGCTCGCCCTTGATGCCGCGGATACATTTTGCCTCACACTGGGTTTCCTGAGGGCAAACGCGGCCGCAGACTGCGGGGAGAGAGGAGGTGAGGGAGATCACCTGATACGCGCCCTCGAAGTCGCCCTCCTGCACCTTCTTGATAAACTGAGGGATAGGTACGTTGACGGGACAGCCCTTCACGCAGACGGGATTCTTACAGTTGAGGCAGCGATTTGCCTCGTCAATTGCCTGCTCCTCGGTGTAACCGAGCGCAACTTCCTTAAAATTGCGGGCACGAACCTCGGCCTCCTGTGCGGGCATGGGGTTCTTTTTCAGAGACATATTCGGCATTTTACCGTACCTCCTTCCGGAAGAGATTGCAAGCCTCGTCGTAGGCATGCTTTTCGAAATCGCGGTAGGATGCACCGCGAGACATTGCTTCGTCAAAGTCTACCTCGAAGCCGTCGAAATCGGGGCCGTCTACGCAGGCAAACTTGGTCTTTCCGCCAACGGTGAGGCGGCAGCCGCCGCACATACCGGTGCCGTCGATCATGATGGGGTTCATGGAGACGGTGGTCTTCACGCCGAAAGGCTTGGTAGTAGCCACAACGAATTTCATCATGATCAGCGGGCCGATGGTGATGACCTCGTCGTAGGCCTCGCCTGCTTCCAGCGCTTCCTGCAGAGGCAGGGTCACGACACCCTTTCTGCCGTAGCTGCCGTCGTCGGTCATCATGACCAGCTTGTCGGAGGCAGCGGTGAACTCGTCCTCCAGGATCACCAAATCCTTGTTTCTGAAGCCCACGTAGGAGTGGACCTCACAGCCCATCTCGTGGAGCTTCTCTGCGATGGGGAGCGCGATGGCACAGCCCACGCCGCCGCCCACGATAGCGACCTTTTTCAGACCCTCCAGCTCGGTGGGTCTGCCCAGAGGGCCTACGAAATCCCGAATAGACTCGCCCTCTTTCTTCAGAGAGAGCTTGTAGGTGGTAGCGCCGACGATCTGGAAGATGATCTTCACCGCACCTCTGGAGGCATCGGTACCGGCCACGGTCAGGGGAATGCGCTCGCCGTCCTCGTCCACGCGCAGGATGATGAACTGACCGGGCTGTGCCTTGCGAGCTACCAGCGGCGATTCGATCTCCATCTGCATGACGGTGGGATTCAGCGTTTTCATGGTAAGAATCTTATACATTACGCGAAATTCCTTTCTTTTGCGGCATCTGCCGCGATTTTGGGGGGATTTATGCCCGCAGACAGCCCTATGCGGAGCGATCGGCTATCTACGGGAAATAGGGTTGCCGAAAAACCGCTTCGGCAACCCATTGGGGTCAATTATTTTCCAAATAATATTCCACGGAACACAGCTTGACGCTGAGCGCGAAGATCTCCGCCGCCAGCTTCAGATCGTTCAGAGGAGGATAGGAGGGCGCGATACGGATGTTGGAATCCTGAGGATCCTTGCCGTAAGGATAGGTTGCGCCTGCGCCGGTCATCACCACGCCTGCCTTCTTGCAGCGGGCAACGATCTTCTTGGCGCATCCGGGAAGCGAGTCGAAGGAGATGAAATAGCCGCCGCAGGGATTGGTCCAGCTGCCGATCTCCAAGCCGCCCAGCTCTCTTTCCAGCGTCTCCTCCACCATCTCAAACTTGGGGCGAAGGATATCGGCGTGGCGGCGCATATGCTCCACCATACCGTGAATATCGCCGAAGTAGCGGACGTGTCTCAGCTGGTTTACCTTATCGTGACCGATGGTCTGATGCGCCAGCTGCTTCTTGATGTCCTCCAGATTGTTCAGCGAGGTGGCGATGGCGGCAATGCCCGAGCCGGGGAAGCTGATCTTGGAGGTAGAGGCGAACTTATACACCAGATCGGGGTTGCCCGCTCTCTTACACTCGGCCAGGATCTCGATCAGGTGATCCTGACGGTCGTCGTAGAGGTGGTGTACGCAGTAGGCATTGTCCCAGTAGATACGGAAGTCGGGAGCGGCAGGCTCCAGACGCGCCATACGGCGAACGGTCTGGTCGGAATAGGAATAGCCCTGAGGGTTGGAGTACTTCGGTACGCACCAGATGCCCTTGATGGACTCGTCCTCTGCCACCAGCTTCTCAATGAGATCCATATCGGGTCCTTCGGGGGTCATGGGGATATTGATCATCTCTACACCGAAATATTCGGTGATGGCAAAGTGACGGTCGTAGCCGGGCACGGGACAGAGGAATTTCACCTTATCCAGCTTACACCAAGGGGTGCTGCCCATTACGCCGTGGGTCACGCTGCGGGAGATAGTATCGTACATCACGTTCAGGCTGGAGTTGCCGTAAATGATGACGTTGGCAGGAGCTACCTCCATCATATCGGCAAGGAGCTCCTTCGCCTCGGCAATACCGTCCAGCACGCCGTAGTTCCGGCAATCGGTACCGTCCTCGCAGGTAAGGTCGCACTCGCCGTTCAGAACGTCCATCATACCCATGGACAGATTCAACTGTTCAACGCTGGGCTTTCCCCGTGCCATGTTCAGGGTCAGATCCATCGCTTGGTATTCTTTATACTTCGCGGAAAGCTCTGCCTTCAGTTCCAGAAGTTCTTCTTTGGTTAAATCTTTGTATGCTGCCATTGGTTGTAGTCTCCTACGGTAATAGATTTCAAGTTTGATCGGGAATTACTCGCCGTCGCAGGGCTCCAGCGTCTCTGCCAGATGGTTGGAGAGGATCGCCAGCGAGGTCGCCATGTTCTCATAGCGCACCAGCACCCCTGCCGGCACCTGCAGATGAGCGGATGCAAAGCTCCAGATGGCGCGGATGCCGCAAGACAGCAGTTGCTCCGAGACCGCCTGTGCCACCGCGGCGGGAACGGTCAGCACTGCCATCCGAATGTTCTCCCGACGGCAGTAAGTCTCCATTTCAGCGATAGGCAGAACCGGCTTCCCGGCGACCTCTCTTCCGCACACGGCTTCAGAAAGGTCAAAGCCTGCCTCGATGTGGAGTCCGTACTGGGCAAAACCCTCGTAGCTGAGCAGTGCCCTGCCCAGATTGCCCACACCCACCAAAATGGCACGGTTGGTATTGTGATATCCCAAGAAAAGCTCAATGTCGTGGATAAGCTCGGTGGTGACGTACCCGACCTTGGGTCTGCCGCCCTTGCTCACCGATGCCAGATCCTTGCGAACCTGCACGTCGTTGAGTCCCAGTGCCTCGGCGATCACCGTGGCTGAGACCGTGGGGACGTTTCCCGCCGCCAGCCCTTTTAAGTAGTGCAGGTAACTGGGAAGTCTTTGCACGGTCAGAATGGAAACGGAATTCATCTGCATATTGCTTTTCTCCTTTCGGAAAGATTGTATTTTACGCCAGCATCATAATGATCTTGGCCGCCAGCACCACCGCAACCAATGCTACGGGATAGGTGGAAGCGTAGGCTGCCGCAACGTCGTCGGTGCCTGCGGTGGAGATCAGTGCGCCCAGCGCGGGAGTGGAGGTCATGCCGCCGGTGATGGCGCCCAGATTGTTGAAGATGCTGAGCTTGAAGACGTATTTTGCCAGAATGAAGCCTACGATCATGGGCAGAGTGGTGAGCACTACGCCGTAGATGAAGTAGGACAGTTTCAGGTTGGCCACGAACTTCATACCGCCGGGAACGCCTGCTCCGATAAGGAAGAGCACCAGACCCAGCTCGCGGAAGACCTTCAGATTGGTCTTATCCACCCGCAGATCGATGGGACCTACGTGGGCAAAGTGACCGAACAGCAGACCGGATACCAGCGTACCGCCCGAGGTACCCAGCGAGAAGTTGATGCCGGGGATCTCGATGGAGCCGATCATGACGCCTACCGCAACCGCCATGAAGAAGGGGAAGAAGTCCAGCGAATCCAGCTTGAAGAGCTTGCGCTTGGGCTCGGGAACCGCAACCTGACCGGCCGCAACGAAGGATTCCCGCTCCTTCGCTACGTTGACGCGCAGGATCTTAGGCATCAGCTGAACGAAGAGCACTACGCCCAGCACACCGTAAATGTACGCCACGGCGTAGCCTGCGGTTGCTGCGTCCGCAGAAGCCTTGGACACGCCCTCGGTTGCTGCAGAAAGTCCGGGAGTAGAGGTCAAACCGCCTGCCAGCAGACCGACGACCATTGCGGGCTCTACGTCAAAAATATAAACGATTGCCAGCGCAACGCCTGCGCCGGTTGCAATGACCGCAATCCCCATGACGATATAAGCCAAGGACTTGCGGTTCATGGTACGGAAGAACTTGGGACCTGCAATATAGCCTACCGCGGTGACGAAGAGTGCCGTACCGATCTTGGACAATACTCCAAAGCCCGCATTCAGCGAATCGCTCATCAGCTCAACGGTCACGCCGCCGATCTCGAAGGAGGGGACGTAGTTGACCATTACGCCGTAAAGAAGCGCTACCAGCAGTACACCTGCACTGCCCAGCGAAATACCTTTAATGCTGATGGCACCCAGCATATAGCCGACAGCACCGATGGCAAAGGCAATAAAAATCAAAGAAAACATGGAGTCCATAACTCCGCCTAAATATTCCATTTCACACACCTATTTCCGCAGATTGAAGACAGAGAGGATCCTCTCTGTCTTCGTTCTGCAGCTTTCACTTAGATAGACTTCTGATTGGTATAGTTGGGCAGGAGCTTGGGAGAAACCACATCGGTCTCGATGCCGGCCTCTGCCATTTCTTTTGCGAAATCGTCCACGTGGGACAGGGTGAGCGCGCCGACCTCAACGTCCTTGGACTTTGCGGAAGCGTTCTTACCTGCGTTTCTGCCGAAGACGATGATGTCCAGCAGAGAGTTGCCCATCAGACGGTTACGGCCATGGATGCCGCCGACGGCCTCGCCTGCAACGTACAGGTTCTCGACGTTGGTGGTCATACCGTCAGCGGAGATGTCCAGACCGCCGTTCTGATAGTGCAGAGTGGGGTAGATGAGGATGGGCTCCTTGCGGATGTCGATGCCGTACTTACCGAACATACGCATCATAGCGGGGATGCGCTTTTCGATAGTACCTTCGCCGTTTTTCAGCTCGATCATGGGAGTATCCAGCCAGATGCCCTCGCCCTGCTCGGTGGGAACGCCGTTGCCGCGGCGGCACTCACGGATGACCGAGGATGCGCACACGTCACGGGTTTCCAGCGGGTGCATGAAGACTTCGCCGTTGACGTTGACCAGCTTCGCGCCCAGAGAACGCACCTTTTCGGTCACAAGCGCACCGAAGATC
>CAZFJJ010000067.1:0-9514 GCA_964519075.1 uncultured Lachnospiraceae bacterium | reverse complement strand
ACAAACTATCTTTCAAATCTGCGCCAGCCAAGGAAGTGGGGAGTCTGAGGGGCGAAGTTGCGCTGTGCGCAACTTCATGTAGTTCGCCGACGGCGAACTCTCGTCGCCCCTCCTTATGCAATTCGGCAAAGCCGAATTGCTACCTTAGACTCCTGACGGTTCCCACATACAAAATTCCCCCGAAAGGACACACCCTATGAACTGCTGTTTTTCCAACCTCCGTGACAAAGAGATCATCTGCGTGCAGGACGGTCGCCGTCTGGGCTACGTCTGCGATCTGGAGCTGGACCCGGTCACCGGCAAGATTTGCGCACTGATCGTTCCCGGCTCGGTGGGACTGCTGTCGCTGGCAAGGCGCACCCGCTGCTGCATCCCCTGGGAGAACGTCGTCCGCATCGGTGACGATATTATCCTGGTAAACGGCGCGTTTCCACTGAAATCGCCGAGCAAAAAGTGAGATTTTTGGGGGGCGGTGCGCAAAAATGCTTTGCGTCAAATCCCACCGAGTTTGAAATAGGAAAAAGGAACAGATTTGAATTTTTCGTAATTTTTCGCACCTTTCTTTATGGAAAGAAAGGTGCCCCAAAGTTCCGCAAAGCGGAACTTTCTGAACCATTTCAGGGGGGAGAAGGGAACGTAGGTTACCCGTCTCCCCCTAAAAGTAACCCCCTGTTACCCTCCTGATGGGCAAGGGCGATTCTGTATGCAACGGAGTTGCAATCTCTTCAAAAGGGTGTCGGCTATTGCACAGAGTGTAAATCTCTTCCCGTGGGATAGTTTCACAAACCCACGGGAAGAAACTGGGACTCGGAGAGAGACACGACACCCAGCTGCACAGAATATGTACTCTGTGGAATACAGAAACGACCTTGCCCATGGAGCATCGAGTTCCGCGGAGCGGAACGGTAAGATGCGACCCACGGGGGTGACTTTTAGGGGGCAGCGCCCCCTAAAATGTGTCTTTGGGTACCTTTCTGCACAAGCAGAAAGGTGCAAAAGGTTTCAATAAAATCCAAATCCCGCCATTCGGCGGGATTTGTTCCTTTATCTAATTATCCTATCCTCACTCAATCCCCTTCAGCGCGTCGATGATCGCGTCGGCGCAGGCCTCGTAGCCGATGGCGGAGGAGTTTAAGCAGAGATCGTACTCGGTCATCTTGCCCCACTGCTTGTCGGTGTGGAAGTTGTAATGATCCTTGCGCTGGCGGTCTTTTTTCGTGATGTAGGAGATGGCGTCCTTCTCGGCAATACCGTCGGCATCGACGGCACGCTTGACTCTTGCCTCCATTGAGGTGGCGTAGATAAAGACGTTCAGGAACTTGCAATGATCCCGCAGCACGTAATCGGCGCAGCGACCGATGAGAATGCAGGGGCCTGCATCGGCCAGGCGGCGGATGGTCTCGGACTGCGCCTGGAAGATGGCGTAGGGGAGCATCTGCTGATTGGAGCCCACTCCCGCGGAGACCGCCACCGAATACAGGAGGCTGCCCACCTTTTTCTCGTCGTAATCCTTCAGGACGCCGTGGTTGAGGCCGTATTCCTCCGCGGCCATTTGCAGCAGTCTGCCGTCGTAGAAGGGAATGGAGAGCCGCTCGGACAGTATGCGGGCGATCTCTCTGCCACCGCTGGCGTATTGACGGTTGATGACGATACAGATTTTGTCCATATGTAATTCCTGCCTTTCGGAGTATTGTTTCATCTGCTTCTATTATACACAATTTTTTTCGCCTTGTCAACAGGATTTTTGTGAACAATTTCTACGTGGGCGGTCAATTTAGCGTTAGTTTGATTTTTTCTTTTTCTTCAGAATCAGCAGTACGATCAGACCTGCGGCAGCCAGCAGAACGCCGCCGATGATGGCGGGAAGCGCCCAGGGAGACCATACGATCTTGATCTGCGGCTTGGCGGAGTACTCGTCGTTGGGAGAGGGCTGGACGGGCAGATAGAGCGTTACCGAAGCCTCGTTATCCTCCGTGGGCGGCACCTCCTGGGTTTCGGGCGGGAGAGGCTCGGTCTCGGACGGTTCGGTTGCCCCGCCTAAAGGGGCGATGGGCTCGGTCACGGTATAATTGCACCCCGTGCAGGAGTAGCGTATCTCGCCCTCTTTAGTAGAGGTAGGCTCGGTGAGCACAACGCCTGCATCCATTACGTGCTCTCCCATGCCCATAATAACAGCCTCACAATGGGTGCACTGCCACCAATGGAAGTTCTCGTCGTAGGTCAGGACATCGCCGAAGGAGTGATCGTAGGAGCCGTCGTCGATCCATCCGCAATCGGTGCAGACGTCATCTCCCGAATGCTGTCCCCGCTCTACCCAATGGCAGCGGGCACATTCTTTTTGATGCTCCCACGCATCGGTTTGCCAAGGGCTGAAATCGTGACCGGGCGCCTGACGGGTTTGACCGCAGTCATAGCACTCCTCGCCCCGGCAGATGTCGCCCCAATCGTGCGCCTCCACCTTGGACGATAGCTTTTCGCCGCAATATTCGCACGCCGTTTGATGACCGTCGTCCACGGGGATGTAGATCAGAGATTCCGCGTGTGATTTTTCTGCATAATAATCGCAGATGTTACAGCGCTCATCGCACGCATTGTCCAACACGTGCGCCTGGGAGACGAGGGTCACATCGCAACCGCTCTCGCAGAGCAGGAAATGATGTGCTTCATCATAGTACCACTCTGCATCAGCGGGCGGCTGATAGGTGTATTTGGTATAGCTGATCCCATTCTCGATGACGGTCTTCTCTGCAGTGTGATGAGACTTGATCTGCGCGCCCAATACAGTCACCGACCTGCCCACCAGAATATTGATCGGATGGCAGAAAAGCTTTCCGACTGCACCGGGATCGGTCGCCGCCTTGGCGATCGTGGGAGATTCCACCATCACCGTCGTCAGCTCGCGGCACCATTTGAACGCATCGGTCCCGATCTCGGTAACAGAGGCGGGAATCCGCACCAGACTCAGCGCATCGCAGCTAAAAAACGCATCGCCCTCAATGGTGGTCAGTCCGTCGTGGAAATATGCCTCGGTCAGCGACTCGCAATACGCAAATGCACTTCCTCCAATGGTACGAAGCCCTTTGGAAAAGACCACTTCGGTCAGGGCTTCGTTGCTGTAAAAGGCCTCCAAGCCGATGCTCGTTACGCTGTCGGCCATCTGCACCGATTCCAGATTATCCAGACCGTTAAAGGCGCGATAGGGAATGGCGGTGACGCCTTCTTTGATCTCCAACGTCAGGATCTTGGCGTCGGGAATCTTTTCCCAAGGTGAGCCTATCCAGTTAGACAGCAGGAGATGCTGTTTTCCGTGGACCTCGAAGATAGAATCAAAGGTGATCGGTCCGCTGCCTTCGATGATCAGATTGCCCTCCTTGTCCAGTGTCCAGGTGACGTCGTCGCCGCAGGAGCCGTAATAGACGATGTCTTCGTCGGCACTTGCGGGAAGAGAAGAGATTTCCAATCCAATCAGCAGCGCCCCGAGCAGGGCGAGGATCATCCAAAATTTTTTCATGATAAGCTCCTTCATTCTTTCGTTTTTCGAGAGAATACAGTCATTTCATCTGTATTATATACCGTTTGCAAAAAAATGTCAAGCGATCTGTGCCGAATCTTACGCTCCGATCCCTTGATTCGCCCTTCGTCGAGCTTATTTTTCGAAAAAACAGGAAAAGTTAATCAAAAATCACCCCTTTTTCCTCTTGACAAATCCTTCGACCTGTTCTATAATAGGAGAAAAGAACAAATGTTCCGAATATCCGATAGAGAACGGGGTGCCGAATGCGCGGAGCGAGCCTCCGGGCGGCGTTTCTCTTCCCGTGAGTCTGTGGAGAAGCCGATTGGAATGAAGCGAAAAGGAGTGATCGTATGACTTACAAAAAAATACCGGTTGGCGTAGAGGCGCGGTTTCTGACCGACGGCTCGGTCTTTCCCAGGGCGTTGCTGCTGGGGGATCAGCGTTATCAGATCGACCGAGTGATACGTCGGGGGAAGCACCATCCCTTCGGGGTGTCCTGCATTGCGCCGGTGCAGTATACCGTCATCGTCAGCGGACGGATGAGATCGGTCTATTTCGAGCCGTCCACCATGCAGTGGTTCACCGTCAAGGAGGTGCAGGAGGGATAAGCACAGGCGCGGTGCACCATCCAAGCAGAAAACCCGACGAGCGATCGTCGGGTTTGGTTTGGGCGGGAATTACTGCTTGATGGAGAAGGTGGTGCCGTCTGCGGAGATCTCGATGGAGCCGTCGCGGGTGATGAAGGTGTTCTCGGTAGAGATGCCTGCGGTGGTCAGCGCGGTCAGGGTCAGATCGGCGGGAGGATTGTTGGTGGAGGCTACGATCACGGCGTACTCAGCCTTGACGGTGGACAGCAGACCTGCCAGATTGTCGTCGTACGCGCCGAAGTTGGGCACGATGAGACAGTCTACGTCAACGCCGGACAGCTGGGTGGAGACCTCAGCCACGCGGTCGCCTGCGATACGGCTGGAGAACAGCATACGGTTGTTTTGGAAGGTAGCAACCGCTACGATGGAGTTGCCCTCGTCGTTCTCGTCGTCCAGGGTGGAGTAGTTCCGGGTGGGGGGATAGAGGGTCAGCGACAGATCGCCGAAGGTGAGGGTCTGCTCGGCAGATACGGTGGTGGTGGTCAGCTTATAGCTTGCCATTGCGTTGGAGAAGAGGGTGTAGGCGTTGCTGTCCTTGGCGTAGGTGCCGCCGTACACGGCCTTGACGGTGATGCCCGACTTCAGCAGCTGGGGAACGCCGCCGATGCACTTCTTGGAGTAGTTGGTGAGGATCAGAGCGTCCACGGTGGTGATGCCCTTTTCAGCGAGATAATTGCTCACGTCGGAGGCGTGCTCGTCGTCGCCGGTGTCGATGACGATGGTAGCGCTCTCGGTACGGATGACGGCAGCCAGGGCTCTGCCCATTTTCAGGACCTTGACCTTTACTTCGCCGGCGGTAGCGATTTCGTCGTCGCTGTTTTCGTTGGTAGTCTGTGCGGGATTGTCGGAGGAGGTGGAGCTGCCGCAGGAAGCCAGAGGCAGAATGCAGGTCACAGTCAGCAGACCCGCCAGCAGAGAGGTGGCGATTTTCTTGAAGTTCATGTGATTATTCCGTCCTTTCGGTAAGTTAGAGTCATTATAGCAGGTTTTTCTGAACACGGTATGAACAATCGGTGGTTTTTGTGAAATTATTTTACGAAAAACGAAAAAACAACACTCCCCCGCCTGTGGCGGGGGAGTGAAGGAATCGCGCAATGCTGATGAGGCGATATGGATCAGGGGTAAATGACGAAGGTGCCGTAGAAAGAAATATCTACCACCGCTCCGTCCTGCAAGAGGCTCAGATACGCATTCAGCGAGGTGATTGATTGGGGTGGTGCATTATCAAACAGCTCGATGTAAACCGTGTCGGAGGGCATCAGCAGTATGCCGTCCTCTGCGGGGACAAAGGTATCGTTTACATCCAAATGCTCCAATACAGTTTCAATTCCACCGTCATATCCGAATCTGACCCAATACTTTGTATTATTGCCCAGAATCCGATTGTCCGCATAGCGTATTGCAACGGCATAAATCTGCAGTTCTACGTTCGGTTCAACGGTAAATTCTGCGCTGAGCTCTCCGAATCCTTTCTGTTCCGAGTAATTGGAGCAACCGACGCTCGTTTCGGGATCGCCGTCGATCACGGCTTCGTGAGCAGGATCCACACAAGACAGATATTCGTTCAGGAGCGTCCATCCTTGCTCGCTTGCCCGGGCGGCGTGATCGTTTGCGTGGGCTGCACTGGCAGGATAGTTCACAGTCTCGCTCCAACCGATCACAGGGTCGGTAATAAAGCGTACGGTCGTGGTAGTGGCGAGGCTCTCACTCGAGGACGCGGCAGGGGAGGTAGCATTCGTTTCGTCCGACTTCGACAGACCGCTGCAGGCGAGAAAGCCGCTGATTGCCAGCAAGGTCAAAAGCGTAATCAATAATGTGCGAGTCAGTTTCATAGGTAATACTCCTTTTCATGGTTTTGGGGTGCATTGAAATAAACAATGGATGATTGAAAATCGATTTCAGAATTGTTACTATAAGTTGTTGGATTTGTAACCGTAGCAGTTTGATAATATGAACAAGATTCACCACGATTTACAAAACCAATCCAAAAATTCAAATAAGTTGTGCCTAATTTATTTAATGTAGATACATTTTGGCTGGAATTCATTCTGGATGACAGACTAATATATTGACCGCTTTTATGATCACAAAAAGATCAGTTCTCCACGATCTTTCCCCAAATGCGTATTTCGACCAAGTCGTTTACGACGGGAAGAATGCGATATTCGAACTCACATTCTTGAAAAGCGAGCATCTCCATCGCACTCTGCAACTCGAAATAATACCGATTCACAGGCGTTTGCAGATCCGCATCCGTATACAGCTCCATTGAATGAGTTACAAATTCAGTCAAATACTGACAATGGGGTGCCCAAAAATCCGATATTACGGTTTGATCAACGGGATGGATTCCTCCAAATGTAGGCTCGTCTTTCTGCGATGAAAACCTCAAATTAGAGTAATGGTCAAATTGATGATTGGCAAACACGGTTTCAATAGCGTATATTTCCAAGATAGTATCGCCATTCTCGGAATACACAAATTTTCCTGTGATATCCGCGTAATCCCCCTCCGAGTCTTCGACAACGGATACTTCCATTTCATCCCACTCTAAATAATCGTTGAGCAAAATCCAGCCTTCTTCGGCGGCTTTGGCAGAGGGATCCGCCACGTATTCCCACGGTAGTTTGATTCCGGAGACGATCCCATAATCAATGATCGTATTGTCTTCCAATTTCGTCGTCGCGGTCGTCCTGCGGGTTCTTTGCGTACCGGCGGTGGTAGAAGCTGCGGGTTGATCGGTAGAGGTAGTTACTTCGGTGACACTGCCATCACAGCCCATTGCGAAGGCGGTAAGCGTAAGCGCGGCAAGCGTGAGTGTGAGTAGTTTGGTGAGTTTCATAGGGGCGTCTCCTTTCTGAAACCAATGATAGATTTGAACCCATTGGTTCACTTTCAGTTTAACAAAAAAGCATGCATTTGTCAAGCATGGTTTGAGCCTATATGCAATTTCTCCCATTTGCACAAAGTACCTTAAATTTTTTGTGTAAACTGCCGTATGGCGCAGATTTGCAAAAAGTTCACAAACGAAGGGGCGGGGAACGGACGAAAAAAGTTGACAAAATTGAGGGGATGTATTATAATGAACTTACTACTGATTGACATGGGGCATTGCCCGGGAGGATCGTATGGATAAAATTCTCTATATCGTTGTGGGCGTCGCTATTCCGGTGGCGCTGGCGCTTTGTGCGGTACTGGCGCTGGGACTACGCCGCTCCATGGCCACCGCCAAGCTCTACTCCGGCAGAGGACGGGATCTGCGCTTCGTCTGCGCCCTTCTGCGCTACTATCTTCCCGGCGGCAAGTGGCGAATCCTGCGCAGTCCCTGCCTGCTCTCCGAGCACCGCGGCGTGTCCCCCCGCGCCGATCTTCTGATCATCGGCGGCGGCGGCGTTCTGATCCTGACCGTGGACGATCGCGCGGGGCATTTCTCCACCCCCTCCACCGGCGACTGGACGCATTGGCAGGACGGCGAGATGGAGAAGATCCCCAACCGCTTCGCGGAGGGCAGACAGTACACCTCGGTGGTGAACGGAATCCTGGTGCGGGCGGGCATTTCCTGTCCCGTTATCAATCTGATCGTGCTGTCCGACGATTACGCGGCGGCGGACGATCTCTACGCCGAAAACGTGCTGACCTGCAATCAGCTGGTGCCTTACGTCCAGCGCTTTTGCAAGCGGGGAATGCTGTCGAAGAAGAATCAGAAGCGGCTGCGGGAGATCCTGGCTGCCCATCACGTGAAGAGCCGCAAGGCGTTGGAGGCAGGCGATCCCGCCTCCAAGAACGAGCCCAAGAAGGCGGGCTTTACCGCTGCCGATCTGTTTGACGCGCCCGCCTCCCGGGGTGATGGGACGGTGGTCTGTCCCGCCTGCGGCGAGAAGATGCCCGCCCGCTTCCGGGTCTGCGGGGTCTGCGGAACCTCCCTGCGGGGCGGAGAGGTCGAATGAGCCGCCTTGCCCGTCTGTGGCGGATGTTTTACACCATGCTGTACATCAGTGCTTTCACCTTCGGAGGCGGCTTCGTCATCGTGTCGCTGATGAAGAAAAAGTACGTGGATCAGTACGGCTGGCTCTCTGAAGAAGAGATGCTGGATATGACCGCGCTGGCTCAATCCTCCCCAGGAGCGATTGCCGTCAACGCGGCCATCTTGACCGGCTACCGTCTGGCAGGCGTGATGGGCGTGGTCGCGTCGGTGATCGCCACGATCCTGCCGCCCATTGTGGTGCTGTCGGTGATCTCCTTCTTCTACGGCGCATTCCGGGACAGCCCCGCGGTGCAGGCGGTACTCAAGGGGATGCAGGCCGGCGTTGCCGCAGTGATCTGCGACGTGGTGCTGGATCTGTCGGGGAAGGTGGCCAAGACGCGAAGCATCCTCTCCATCCTTTTGATGGTCGTCGCATTTGGGTTGGTCTACTTCCTTCGCGTGAGCGTGATCCTGCTGATCCTCGCCGCCGCCGTGTTGGGCGTGGTGATCGGGTTGGTGCGGAAGAAAAGTAAATGAATCGGGTATGGTCGCAGGGGGGGGCTACCCTGCACCCCGTCAAAGAACTTTTTGAAAAAGTTCTTTGGAAACTCCAAAACTTTCTATAAAAGCGGCAAATTCTTGCCGCTTTGAGTCTTTTGTGTTTTTGATCGACTATGGAACTACTGGAATTGTTTTTCTGCTTCTTTCAAATAGGGCTGTTCAGCATCGGGGGAGGCTACGCCGCCATCCCGCTGATCGAGGCGCAGGTGGTGGATGCCCGCGGCTGGCTGAGCGTGGCCGAGTTTGCCGATCTGGTGACCATCGCCGAGATGACCCCCGGACCGATCGCGGTCAACTCTGCCACCTTCGTGGGCATCCGCTTGCTGGGCATTCCCGGGGCGATCGTGGCTACGCTGGGCTGTATTACGCCCTCGCTGATTTTGGTGACGCTCCTTGCGGTGCTGTACAGCAAATTCCGCAAGCTGGACGTGATGCAGAGCCTGCTCTCCACCACGCGCCCTGTGGTGGTGGCACTAATCGCCTCGGCAGCGGTGACGCTGGTGATCCAAGCACTCTTCGGCGGGACGGTCGCCGGCTTCGATCCCATCGCGTTGGTGCTGTTTGCCGCCGCGCTGGTGATCCTTCGACTGTGCAAGCCCAGCCCGATTCTGGTCATGCTGACCTGCGGAGCCGTGGGCGGCGGATTGTATTATTTTATGGGGTGATCCGATCGCGTTCAACAGTAAAACGACCCGCACGGGTCGGTTTGTGCTTGTCGACTCTGTTTACAGTATAACATTCCAAACGGTCTGCACCGAGGCGGCGGTCGCCCACCTCTGTCCGCACCAACCCCGTAGGGCGGGGGCTTGCTCCCGCCGTCCGAACAGT
>CAZFJJ010000066.1:0-9530 GCA_964519075.1 uncultured Lachnospiraceae bacterium | reverse complement strand
GAGGACCCCATCTCCGCCAAGAAGCAGATCGGCTATCTGCCCGAGAACCCTCCCGTTTACATGGAAATGACCGTCAGAGAATATCTGAACTTCATCTACGATCTGAAGGGCTGCACCCTCAATCGCTCCATGCATCTGAAGGAGATCTGCGATACCGTTCGCATCTCCGACGTGTACGACCGCGTCATCCGCAATCTGTCCAAGGGCTACCGCCAGCGCGTGGGTATCGCGCAGGCTCTGGTGGGCAACCCTAAGGTCATCATTTTCGACGAGCCTACCGTCGGTCTGGACCCCAAGCAGATCATCGAGATCCGTAACCTCATCAAGACCCTGGGCAAGAACCACACCGTTATTCTGTCCACCCACATCCTGCCCGAGGTACAAGCCGTTTGTGACCGGATCATCATCATCAACAAGGGCAAGATCGTTGCCAACGAGAAGACCGAGGACATCGGCAAGGTATTCGAGGGCAGTCGCCGTCTGAACATCAAGGTTTGCGGCCCCACCTCTTCTGTACTGTCTGCCATCCGCGACGTGCAGGGTGTTTCCTACGCCGAGGTGCTGGGCAGCCACGACGCCGACTCCACCTCCTATCTGGTGGAATCCACTCCCGGCGTGGACATCCGCAAGATGCTTTTCAATACCCTGGCTTCCAAGGGCTGGCCCATTATCGGTATCGAGTCCATGGGTGCTTCGCTGGAGGATATCTTCATCTCGGTGGTGGAAGAGCCCGATCAGACCACCCGCAAAAAACGCCGCAGAGGTCGCGGCGACGCTGAAAAGGAGGCATAACCGATGCTTGCCATTTATAAAAGAGAACTGCGTTCTTACTTCGTTTCTCCCATCGGATACATTTTCGTTGCGATCTTCCTGATCGCCAGCGGTCTGCTCTTCTCCTACTGCACTCTGCAGGCAGGCACGGGAAGCAGCGTTTCCACCTATCTGACTCTGGTGATGTATATGTTCATCATCGTGCTGCCTTTGCTGACCATGAAGCTCTTCTCCGACGAAAAGAGAATGCGCACCGAGCAGCTGCTGCTAACCTCCCCCGTCAGTCTGATGGGCATGGTGGTTGCCAAATTCCTGGCGGCTTACACCGTATTCGCTGCAACCTATCTGATCTCCTGTCTGGACTTCTTGGTGCTCTATCAGTACGGCACGCCTAACGCGGCTATTCTGCTGGGCTCCTCGCTGGCCATCCTGCTGGCAGGCGGCGCTTGCATTGCTATCGGCGTGTTCATCTCCGCTCTCACCGAGAACCAGCTGATCGCCGCGCTGGGTACGATGGCCATCATCGTCTTCTTTGTGCTGACCTCCATCCTCAACGGCTACATTGACAACGCCGTGATCCGTTCGGTCATCAACTGGGTGTCCATCATGGAGCGCTTCGTCAACTTCACCTCGGGTATTTTTGATTTCAACGCTATCGTGTATTATCTCTCGCTCTCCTTCGTGTTCCTCTTCCTGACCGTCCGCGTTTACGACAAGCGCCGCTGGAACTGATCTCTTATATTCAAGCTACAGTCTACAAAAAGGAAAAGAAACATGGAACAGAAAACACAGAGCAAGATGAAACGCCGCCTCCTGCATTCGGGACTGACGATTTTGGTTCTGCTTGCGGTGCTGGCGGTGAATATCGGCTTCACCGTTCTGTCCGAGCGGCAGCTGCTGCGCCTGGATATGTCGGGCGCCAGCTATAACGAGATCTCTAACGAGTCGCAGACGCTGCTGGACGAGCTGAATCCCGAGGAAAACAATATTACCATTTACTTTTTGGCCGATAAGGACGAGCTTCGCTCCACTTATCTGGGTTACTCCAACTCCTATTACACCAATCTGGGCTATACGGCTCCTACCTCCGATCTGTGGGGTATGAAGTACGTCTACGATATTGCGCTGGAGTTTGAGAAGAAATACGACTTCGTCACGGTGGATCACCTGCACCTGACCAAGGACGCCGAGGCGCTGGAGGCTTATCGCTCCACCGCGGGCACGACCCTGACCAAGCAGGACGTGATCATCGACAACTATACCAGTGAAAAGGACGAGGACGGCAACGTCGTTCTGGACGAGAACGGCGAGCCGCTGATGCACCATAACTTCCGCATCGTCAAGCGCGACGCCTTCTTCACCTTTGACTCCGATACCTCCTATGTCTACGCCTTCCGCGGCGATTTGCGCTTTACCGCCACTATTCTGTCGCTGTCGGGCGCTAACCCTACCGTATATTTCGTTTCGGGTCACGGAGAAGCCGTCGGTGACTATACTGCGGGTGATAATTCTGTCGCAGGCGACTACGGAGAAGCGCAGGCTCTGCGCGATCTCTTCTACGATGCGGGCTTTGCCACCAGAAAGATCGACCTTGCCCGGGAATATCAGACCCTCTTTGATGACGACAGCGCGCGGATCATCGTGATATACGGCCCGCAGACCGATTTTTCCGGTGACTCCGTATATGCAAACGGAGGGATTAGCGAGATCTCGGTGCTGCGCCGCTTCCTGGTAGAGGCGGATCATCATATGATGGTTTTCCTGAATCAGACCGAAGAGCCGCTTACCAATCTGGAAGAATATCTCTACGATTATTGGGGGATGTCCTTCGGTCAGTCGCTGATCAAGGACAGCGGCAAGAACAGTCTGACGGAGGATGGATTGACCTTCTTCGGAACCTACGAGACCGACGAATACAGCGTGGGCATCAACCTGACCAATCAGCTGACCGAGCTGGATTCCCTGCCCAGAGCTGCCTTCAGCAATGCCAGACCTATTGCGTTTGATTCCAACTTCGTTCAATCGATTGGATACACCGAGATGTTTGCCTCGTTGACCGCAGGAGCCGTTTTCCTGGCACCTGAGGATACCATGCTGGCAGACGGCAGCGGTAATTCGGTCTCTGAAGAGGATCAGGCAGGCGCCGCGTTGGTCGCACTTTCCTATGAAACGATCTACAACGAGGACAACGACGAGCTGGCGACCTACGTCCTTGCTTGCGGCGGAACCGGCTTTGCATCTGAAGCTATGCTGACCGATCGCTCTTACTCTAATCGGGACGTGCTGTATTATACCATGCGTCTGATGAGCCGCGACACCGTACCGTTTGAGATCGACTTCAAGGTAATGGACGACGAGGGACTGGACGATATTACCGATACCGATGCGCTGACCTGGACCATCATCCTGAGCAGCCTGATTCCTGCTATAATGCTGATCACGGGTACCGTGGTCTTCATCAAGCGCAGACATAGCTGAGGAGGAAGTAAGTATGAAATTAACAGAACGCAAATCCTTCCGATATGGCAGCGCGTCCGTCGGTCTGACCGTTGCGGTGGTAGCGGTAGTGATCGTGTTCAACGTGATCGTTTCGGCGATTTTCTCGGCAGTAGGTCAGCATTTTGATATGACTGCCGGTAATCTGTTTGAGCTCTCCGACACGGCAGACACGTTAGTCAGCGAGAGAGCGGACGGCACCAATCAGGTAACCATCTACTTTATGGCAACCAGAGACGAGTTGAATCAGACCGCCTCTGCCGCCAATTATTACAGCGACTACAGTCTGTGGGGGATGAAGTACATCTTGGAGCTTGCAGACGAACTGGCTAAGCGCCACGACTATATCAGCGTGGAATTTCTGGATTTGAATTCCCAGTCTGCCAAAATCAAGAATATCGTAGGAAATGACTATTATAACAGCCACACCTTTGGTACTACCTCGGTGCTGATCGACAATTATACCCCTGAACGGGACAATTACGGCGAAATCGTTTACAATCAGTCCACCGGTGAGCCGCAGGGCTATTGGCATAACTTCCGTTTGTACAACCGAAATTCCTTTTACGGCTTCAATAACAGCAGCTACGTGACTTCCTTCAAGGGCGAATATCGCTTCGTTTCTGCCATCCTTTCCATTACCGAGCAGATCACGCCCACCGCTTATTTTATCACCGGACACGGTGAGCCCGTGGGTGAGTACGTGCTGGGAGAGGAAAATGAGGATTACGGCGACGCAGCCAACCTTTGGAATGTTTTGCGGGACAGCGGCTACAAGATCCGAAAGATCGACCTTCAATACGAGGATTTTGATCACAGCGGCAACGCCGTTGCGATTATCTACGGGCCGACTACCGACTATATCTCCTCCGAAAACTCCGATACCGATGGAGAGATCGGCAAGCTGAAGGCGTTTTTGGAGACCTCCGGCAATTCGCTGATGGTATTCCTCAGTGCTGACGCTCAGAAACGGTTGCAAACTCCTTCGCTGGAACGTTTCTTGGAAGAGGTTGGCGGCATTGATTATCTGGATGCCAAGCTCAAGGATGACGGCACTGCCGGCATCACCACAGACGGCTACAGTCTTGTGGGCACGCCTGCCTTCGGCGGCAGCGATCTGCTGTCGCAGCGCATGAACGTGATCGAGGACGGCGAAAAGGTGATCTTCCGTAACGTGCGTCCGATTCGTGTGACCGACGCATCCAAGGCAACGGCACTCTTTACCGTTCCCGCCTCCTCCTTTGCGGATACCGATACCGCAGAGGCGGTGGAGACTTCAGATGCGTTGCTCACCTTCAGCAGCGTGTCCCAGGGCTCCTACGTGCTGGCGACGGGCACTACCTTGTTGCCATCTTCATCCTATACCGAGCGGGCGGAATACGCCAACCGTGAGGTACTCATGGCGGCGCTTGGCATTATGTCGGGCGATTCCACCGCCTATGCCATTGACGACAAGGTTATCCCCAACGAGGGATTGAATCTGACTACCTCTCAGGCAACCGTGTGGACGGTGATATTGTCCTTGGGTCTGCCCACGGTGATCGCCGTGATCGGACTGGTGGTCAATATCAGAAGGAGATACTCATGAATCAACAGACGATCCAAAAAAGCAAATCCATTCATAAAAGTGTTCGGCTGATGATCGTGCTGGCGGTCGTCACCGGACTGCTGCTGGCAGGCTACTTCTTCATTCTCAGTCCCATGCTGGAGGGGGAAGAGGTGGTAGAGACCGCGGTTTGCACCCCCATCTGGGAGAGCGAGGTGGAATCGACTAACGGCAAAGTGCTGATGTACCCTCACTACCAAAGAAGCGAGATCAGCAGTATCACGATCAATAATCCGGATAACGCCAAATACGGTCAGCGGTACGTAAGCTGGGGCTTCTACCAGTACGACGGACCCGAGGAAAATGAATACGATCTCGTTCAGGGTGAGTTTTATCTGATCAATTACGAATATGCTCCCTTTGACAGTAGCGCGCTGTCTAACGTGGTGGTAGGCGCCGGCTATACGCTGGCGATTACCCGCGTGGAGGATCATTGCGACGATTACAGCCGTTACGGGCTGAACTACGAGACTCCCGAGGAAGCCCTTTCGGTTACTACGGTTACCATGGACGGTAACACCTACACCTACTACGTAGGCGACAAGACCCCCTCGGGCAGCGGCTACTACGTGCGCGTGGTGGGTGAGGACACGCTTCTGTCTACCGGCGAGACTGTTGAGCGAGATTCGGTATATATCCTCTCTCCCAGCAATTTGGAGGCCGCTCTGCTCAGCTCTCCCGTAGAGTTGGTGACCCCTACGCTGACCCTTCCGTACGATTCGTCCGCCGGAGAGCTGCTGAAGTCCTTCAGTATCTGGAGATACGAGGATCAGTATCTGGAAGTGTCCACTGACGAGAACGGAAAAACGCAAACTACGCTTCGTCCTGCCATTTCTCTGAAGCCGCTGGACGAATCAACCGATCCCTTCGCTCAGTACGCCGGCCTCAGTGTGTACTACGTGGCATCTCATCCCGGCTATTACGCCTCTACCCGCTTTGAAACGCTGGTCTCATTATTTGCGGATTTCCAGGGCTCTGAAGTTATGGAGCTGGCAGAGGAGATGACCGATGAGGATGGCGAGACCTACTACGGCTTTTCTGAGGAGACCCGCCAAAAGTACGGTCTGGGCTCGAATCAGCTGGCGTATGCGATGAACTACAACTATCAGGGAATCAATAACTACGTCTACTTCAGTGAGCTGATGGAGGACTCCTATTACTACGCCTATTCGGTGACCTTCAACACCATCTGCAAGGTCACGGTTGAAGACGCTTACTTCCTCCAGTGGGACGATCAGGCGTTTATTATGAATCAGTTGGTCTATCTGAACATTGACAAGTGCGATTCGATCAAGATCAGCGGAAGCTTCTATGATCTGGGCGTTGCCGCAGCCGGCAGAGAAGGTCTGCAGGAGATTAACGAAAGCTATCAACTGACCGGTACAGGCACCAATCTGGTAATCAATACCGCAGACGGCTTGACGCTCAATACTGCCGAATTCAGAGAATTCTATCAGGTGCTGATCAGCGTGGCTAACCGCGGGAAGGTCAGTGAGGAGGATGCGGAAGCGGCGATGCAGAATGCGCCGGTTGCAACCTTTGAAGTGTCAACCCGCCAAAGCGTGAAGTATAAGACCGACGCCAGCGGAACTACCACTAACGAAGTGGATTATACTCTGGAAAGCGTGACCAAGAAGTACCGATTCTACACGCTGACCGACGGCAGACTCTTCTGCACCATTGAAGACATCGACGCAGAGGGCAAGTCCGCCGGGGAAGTTGGCAGCTTCTACGTGCTGTCCTCCCGTTTGGATCAGCTGTTTGCCGCCACGCAGGATCTGCGGGACGGTCTGGACGTGGACGAGCATCAGAGATACTAAGCTGATCTGTGCTGCGGTCATCCGAACGGATGATGATTAGAAACCGAAAGGAGGCGCATCCATGCGCATTCAATCCCTTATCAGGAGCATTGCGCTTCTGCTGTCCGTGATGCTTGCCGTCTGCGGACTGGCTGGCTGCTCCAACGCGGCCGTAACGGTGGGAGAGCAGGACGTCTCCGCCGATTTGCTCCGATACTTTGTCCTGAACTATCGCAACGATCTGGGTTATACCGACGAGGAATACGCCGCCGATCCTGCAAAGGGCGAGGAGCTGGAGACGTTGGTACACACTGCACTCCGTGAGGTTATGGCTTACCGCGCACTGGCAGAGGAATTTGACCTGGAGCTCTCTGATGAAGAAGAAGAGAGCATCCAGACCTCTCTGGATGAGCTGAAGGCTGAGTATGCCGATGATGCGGAGTATGAAGCAGCACTTGCCGAGGCATATCTGACCGAGGAGGTCTACCGAGAGCTGACGACCCTGCAGCTGTTGGCGCAAAAGGTTTACGACTATCTGACCTCTGCGCGACAGACGATTATCGTCTTTGATGATGCGACCGTAGATGCGGACGTTGCGGCAGGCAATTTTTTCTCGGCAGAGTATCTGTACATTTACTACTCTGAGACCGATAAAGCGGAAAAGGTCGCTTTTGCAGACACGCTGTATCAGGCGTTGCAGGCGGGAAGCTCTATGCGAGATCTGGACGATCAGTACGCCGCCGAATACGGGCTGTATATGGAATACGTAGAGCTGGGTGCATTCACCTATACCCAGCAGGAAGAGGAATTTGAGGAGCTGATCCTTTCTCTGGAGGAAGGGGAGTGCGCCGCACCCGTCGTGCGGGGAGACGGCATCCTCATCGCCCGTCGCCAGGCGCTGTCCATGGAATACGTGGAGGAAAATTACAGCGACGTAGTGCAAAGCTATAAAGAGCGGGAATTTGCCTACTATATCCGCGAATACGGAGAAAAAATGGAGATCGCCTACAAGGGCGACTACGAAGACCTGAAGCTTTGGGAAATCGAATAACGAAAAAGGGGCTCCGACGGAGCCTCTTTTTCGTTCCAGTGAAAAAATTTTTCAAATATTCTTGAAATCGTGGGAGTAAAACGGGGGGGCAATCGTTAAATAGGTAAACGGAAAAAATTCCTGCATAGTTGACAGATGGTAATAGCTGTGCTATAATGAAGTTGAAGCAAACTGCACCAAGCTTATCCCAAAGGAGGTATTTCGATGAAACTAACCCGAACCATCACCGCGCTGCTACTTGCAGGGCTTCTGCTCCCCACCCTCGCCGCCTGCGGTGGCGACACCTCTGCTGGGGGCGGAACCGTAACGACGGCGCTCCCGACTACTACCACCGATGTGCAGCAGACTACCACCGCCATTACTCCTACAGAGACGATACCCGACGTGTCTCCCGAAGTACTTCCCCTGGAAGAGATCAACTTTGTTAATGAAGGACTCGCGGAGGATGATCTAACGATCAACGTCGCATATGTGGAACGAACGGTTGGCGAGTACGTCCGTCGCTCGCTGAAGGCCGATCCCGAGGACGATAGCACTGTGGATCTGAAAACACTGGAGCGTGACGAGCGCCTCAAGGCTCAGATGGGTCTGGAGCTGAATGTTGAGTTGGTGTCCTCTTCGATTGCGGATATGGAGGGAGCTATTGAAACTCAGTTGATGGCTGGTGCTGGGGAGTACGACCTACTGGCAGGCTATCAGTATTTTGCGCTGGAAATGGCGACCAAGGGTTATCTCTTTAATCTGGATCGATTGAATGAAGAGAACGCCAATTACATCAATTTCGACGCAATTTATTGGGCGAAGGAATATAATAATCAGATTAATCCCAAAGACGCGCACTTTTGGATCACCGGCGATCTGGCGCTGAACTATATCGGAGGAATGTACGCAACCTTTGTGAATACGCAGCTCTATCGCCAATACTTGGAGAAAGAGTACGGCTCGATCTATCAGATCGCCCGAGAAGGCGAGTGGAATGCAGATCTAATGTTAGAGATGGTCACCGATTTTTACGCGGCTACCGCTTCGAATCTGAGCGATACCTACGGCTTCGGCTACGAAAAGAACGACCCGATCGATGCACTAGCCATGGGGATGGGCGCACAGTTGGTTTACATCGATCCTGACAGCGGAGAAGTGAACCTAACTGTTAACAATAGTTTTAATTTCGACATTTCCCAAATGATCAGGTCGTTGACGTTGGATAGCAATGGCTCCTTCGATTATCCGGATACCGATTCCTGGGAGGTAATGATTGCATTTGCCACGGGTAAGCTGCTGTTTACGGTGAATAAAATTTATCAGGTGGAAGTGTATCTTGCTGAAATGAATGATTATGCGCTGATTCCTGTGCCCAAATACGCCGTCGGTCAGGATGACTATCGGACGTTGGTGCACGAGGGTTGTACCCTGTTCGGCATCCCTTACGATACGTCTAAGATTCGGCAGACTGCTGCCGCGCTGGAGTTCTTGTGCGCTTACAGCTACCGCGACGTGACGCCGCAGTATTACTTTGAGGTATCGCGTAAGCAGTACGTCTACGATTCGGGGTTTGCTGAAATGATCGATTTGATCTATAGCAGTGCCACCACCGATTTTGGGTACGCTTGGAATCACTCTCTGAATAATCTGGGATATATCTATCGAAGCTGCCAGGAGCTTAATCCCGATAATATCAAGCGAAAGGTTCGAGATTGGGCAGAGGATCTGACGGATGTGGTCTCCCGGCTGGAACGGATAAAATAATGTAAAAGGGGCTGAGTCATTAACTTAGTCCGAAAAAAAAGAAAAAGCGGATGCTTTTTAC
>CAZFJJ010000065.1:0-9601 GCA_964519075.1 uncultured Lachnospiraceae bacterium | reverse complement strand
AAGCGGGCGAGTCCAAGCTGGTAGCCCTCTACACCTCCGACGGCGGCGACACCACCCACGGTGTGGAAAAGCAGTGCATCGCCTACTCCAAGGATCACGGCGTCACCTGGATCAAACCAGATCTTTCTATTGACAAAAACATCGTCATCTCCAACGCCGGCAACAAGTACGGCAGAGATTTCCGCGACCCCAAGATCTTCCGCTACGACGGCAAGTGGTTCATGGTCGTCGCGGGCGGCAGAGCCAGACTCTTCACCTCCGACAACCTGATCGACTGGACGATGGTCTGCGACATGGGCTTCGATTCCGAGTGCCCTGACTTTTACCCGCTTGCAGTGGACGGCGATGTGAACAATATCAAGTGGGTCTACACCGCATCAGGCGATTGGTACGTCATCGGTCGGCTGGTAAGCGTTGAAAACGGTCAGTACGAATTCGTTGCGGAAAGCGAACGCATCCCCTACAACGGCGGCGGCGAGGTCTACGCCACCCAGTCCTTCTACAACGACGGCAGCGGACTGAATCGCCGTATCGGCATCAGCTGGCTGCAGGACTACTCCGCCGATTCGCTAAGCGACAAAACCTGGAACGGCGCGCAATCGCTCCCTCACGAGCAGACGCTGCGCACGGTAAACGGCCAAATCATTCTGACCTCCTATCCCGTGGCTGAGGTCAACGAGCTGCGGGGCACGCAGGTGGTGGATCTGACAGCCGCGACCGTTGACGCCGCCGACAGCGCACTCTCTGAAAATCCCGGCAAGGCGTACGATCTAGAGCTGACCTTCAAGCCCGAACAGGGCTCAGTCACTACCCTCACCCTGCGGCAGGGCGGCTCCAACAACGTCCAGGTAATCTACGACAGCACGGGCAACAAGCTTCGCATAGTCCGCGGTAGAGCCGGCTCCGCTACCGGCAACATCCCCACCGGCACTATGGAAATGCCCCTTTCCCCCGGCACGGACGGCACCGTGACCATCCGCGTGGTGATGGATACCACCGTCATCGAGGTCTTCGGTAACAACGGCGAGGCCGCCTGCACGGGTTTCATCTTCCCCGATAGCATTTGCATTAACTCTTCCCTCTCGGTCAGCGGCGAGATTGAAATCGTTTCGCTGAAGCTGTGGCGGATGACCTCCATCTGGCACGAGGGCGAGGAAGTGCTCCCCGAGACCGGCATCTACTTTGACGCACCCTCATCGGTCTCGCTGAGCGAAGAGACCACCGTGTCCGCCTACTTTATGAACGAAAAAGGCGAGCGTGAGGACGCATCCGTGCATTGGGGCGACGTGGACGCCGCGCTGGCGACCGTTGTGTCCAAGGACGGCGGCAAGCTGGTGCTGAAGGGAGTCGCCGAGGGCAAGCTGATCCTCACCGCCACCGTAGGCGACGAAAGCCAAAAGCTGATCCTCTTGGTTGCCGACACCGGCTTTGACACCAATCTGGAGGGCTGGACCTCGGGCGGAGACTGGTTCGAGGGCGAGGGCGGCTGGGTCATTGCAGGCTCCAGCGGCGACAGCTTCACCTTCTCTACCGTCACTCACGACGGCGACTTTACCTACACCGGCACAGCCGACTTCGGCGGTCAAGCAGGGTGTCTGGGTCTGGTCTTTGGCGCAACTAATCCCGCTTCACCCAAATCGGGAACTTGGTACGGTGCCAACGTGGACACCCACGGCTCCACCGTATCCATCAAGCTGTTCTGTAATACCAACGGAAACGAGACCTGGAACGAGACGCTGACCGTCCCCGCAGCCGACATCTACACCCTCACCGTCACCTACAAGGGCGACACGCTGACCTACACGGTCAACGGGTATTCGGTGAGCCATACGGTCAGAAATCTCAGCGGCACGTTCGGTCTGGTGTCCTGGAACGGCGGCGGTAGCTTCAACGGGGTAAATTACGCCAACGTCAACGAGGCCGTACCTCCCACCACCGATCATCCTGTAGATTCTCCCGTGACGGACGATCCTGCGCTCACCACTCCCGACGGCGGCGCAGACGATTCGCCTTCCACCGACGCCCCCTCCACCGACGGCGGCGCAGACGAGCCCAACAAGTCCTCCTCCCTGCTCCCCATCCTGATCGGGGCAGGCTCGGTAGCGCTCATTGGCGCCATTGCTGCAATCGTAATCGTGAAAAAGAAGAAACGGTAAATCCTAAACGAGATCCACCGACCGATCGGTCGGTGGATCTTCTTGTCGCCGTTCTTTTTTCAAAAATCCCTTGCAAAATTACAGAAACGGATGTATAATAATACATATTCACCATAAATCGAGGAAATCATGGACAAGCTTCTTACCTTTCCCTATTCGGGCGTGATCTTCAACACGCTGACCGTCATCGTCGGCTCGCTCATCGGGCTGGCGTTCAAAAAAGGCTTTCCCCAAAAGCTCACCGACGCCGTGATGTGCGGCATCGGACTATGCACCGTCTATATCGGCATCTCGGGGGCTCTCAGCGCTGGCTCCGATGCAGAGGCGAATCCCGTCATGCCCATCATTGCCGTGGCGTTAGGCGTGCTGATCGGCACGCTCGTGGACGTCGACCGCCATCTGACCCGTCTGGGCGACGCAGTGGAACGCAAATTCTCCCGCTCTTCCGCCGAAGGTGCTCAGAGCAAAGGGCGGATCGCCGAGGGGTTCGTCAGCGCTTGCCTGCTCTTCTGCGTAGGCTCTATGACCATCGTAGGCGGCATCAACGCCGGCGTATCGGGCGATAACACGCTCTATTTCACCAAGGGAACGCTGGATTTCGTCTCCTCCATCGCACTCTCCGTCAGCTTTGGCGTAGGCGTTCTGCTCTCATCTATCTTCGTGCTCCTCTTCCAGGGCGGTCTGGTGCTGGCAGCCGGGCTGATCGAACCCTATCTGACCTCCCACATGATCGCCGAAATGAACTGCGTGGGCAGTCTCCTGATCGTGGTCATTGGCCTGAACCTGATGGGCATCACCAAGATCAAGGTAGCAAACTTCATCCCTGCCATCCTCGCCGCCATGCTGCTGGCAATGGTGATGTGACCTAACACGGTAAATCTGCTGACTATCCCCCACTCGCCGATGTCGCACCTCTGTCTATACCTAATCCGGATATTCGGATTGGCGTGCACATAAGCAAAAAACAACCCAATAATGTAAAAGACAGCATAGCCATCGTTGACTGTGCTGTCTTTTGTGTTATCCCACTCGGTTTGCGTAAAAGTTCGCTAACGACATTACGCTTTGGATTTCGAGTTGTTTTTGTTTATTCCATGATCATATAGACCACGGTGAAAATGATGCCCAGTGCAAGAAATCCAAGTCCCACGATCGTGCGGGGGACGTTGAAGGGCTTGCGCCTTTCATCCTTCTTCGATTTGTAATCGTAATAGCTCTCGTGCTTCAGGTAAGAATCCCGCTTGAACATATTGATGAAGTTGTGACCGGTATAGCCAAACATATCAAAGGTTCCCTTGGATGCGACCCAGCCGATCAGCGATGCTCCCACCAGCAAAACCCCGGGGAGGAAGAAGCTGTCGGACAACACCTTCATCACCGTCAGCGCTTCGGTCTGACCAAACAGATCCCCTGCAAGCATTCCGATCATCGCGAACACCGCAGCAACAGCGAAATTGATCAGATACGCCTGCAATTTTCTATTTTCCTTCATGACTCAGATCTCGCCTTTACTGCAGCTGCTGCTGATATTTGGCAAACTCTGCATCATTGCAGCTGACGAAATGGCCGGGAGCGATCTCACGAAGCGTGGGCTTGTCCACCGAGTAGTCGTGCTCTACCAGAGGCTCGTATACGATTCTCTTTCTGTTCTTCTCGTAGATGGGGTCGGGCAGAGGAATCGCAGACAGCAGCGACTTGGTGTAGGGATGGAGAGGATTCTTGAACAGCTCGTCGGAGGTTGCCAGCTCCACCATCTTACCGAAGTACATAACGCCGATTCGATCGGAGAAGTATTTCACTACCGAAAGGTCGTGGGCAACGAAGAGGATGGTCAGACCCATTTCGCGACGCAGGTCGTTCAGCAGGTTGATGACCTGTGCCTGAATGGAAACGTCCAGCGCGGAAACAGGCTCGTCGGCGATGATCAGCTCGGGATTCATAATGATCGCACGGGCTACGCCGATTCTCTGACGCTGACCGCCCGAGAACTCGTGAGGATAACGGTCGGCGTGCTCACGCACCAGACCAACGCGCTCCAGCATCTCGTATACCTTCTGATCGATGACCTTCTTGTTCCGCTCGCCGCGGATGATCAGACCCTCTGCGATGATCTCGCGGACGGTCATACGTGGGTCCAGCGAAGCGATGGGATCCTGGAAGATCATCTGGATCTGGCTGGCCAGTCTGGCCTTCTTTGCCTTGCGCAGCTCGTTGCGGTATTCGGCAACAATCTCGCGGGAGCAGCCGTCCACCAGCAGAGGCTCGTACTTCTTCTGCACCTCTGCCACCTGCATGGCGGAATACTCCTTCTCGCAACGCTTCAGGTCGTGAGCCGCTTCCTTCATCGCGCGAGTGCGATCGGCAACGTAGGCATTCAGCTCCTGCTTCAGCTTAGCGGCCTCTTCGGGAGAAACGCCGGCGGCGATCTTCTCCTGATACTCCGCCTTAGCGCGGGCGATCTCATCCTTGTAGGACTTGAAGCCTGCGCCGATACGGATGCCCTTAAAGTAGATATTACCGGAGGTAATATCGTACAGCTTGATAATGGAACGACCCGTAGTGGTCTTACCACAGCCGGACTCGCCTACCAGACCGAAGACCTCGCCCTTCTTGATCTCGAAGCTGACGTCGTCAACCGCGCGATTAAAGCCAAAGTACTGGCAAAGATGTTCTACCTTCAGAAGTGTTTCTTGATTATTGTTCATCGTTTACACCTCTCCTTGCTTTCATTCTGGCGATACGGTCGGTTACGGTCTTGGGGGGATCTACCTTGGGTGCATCGGGATGGAGCAGCCAGGTAGCAGCGTGGTGAGTCTCCGAGATCTTGAACATGGGAGGCTGACGCTCAAAGTCGATCTTCATCGCGTACTTGTTTCGCGCAGCAAACGCATCACCTACGGGAGGATAGATCATGTTGGGAGGCGTGCCGGGGATAGCGTCCAGCTTCTCGTTGGTGTCCAGGTCGGGCATGGAGGAAAGCAGCGCCCAGGTATAGGGATGCGCAGCACGGTAGAAGATGTCCTCCGGCTCACCGATGGGGGCGGCCTTGCTCTGGACGGTCTGTTCACCCACTTCGCCCGCGCCGACGAGGACTACGATGCCGAGATGAACACCCCCACAAGCCTGACCATGACCCAGTACGCCCGCTACCGCCGAGTCCTGGAGGGTCTTGCCGCCGAGGGCATCACCCCCCGCGTCTGCCATATCTGCAACAGCGCGGCGGCCGTCCGCTTTCCCAAGGCTCTCCCTGAGGGGTGTATGACGGCGGTGCGGTTGGGCATCGGCCTGTACGGCTACGGGGTGCATGACTGTGAAGCCCCCGAAAACACCGAAAATCCTGCAAACAGGGGGGTTACACCCATGAAACCCCCCATAAGACCCGTCATGAGGCTGGAAACCTTGGTCACGCACGTCCACACCCTGCTCCCCGGCGAAACCGTGGGCTATGGCGGGGAATACACCGCCGACACCCCCAGAGTCATCGCCACCCTTCCCGTGGGCTATGCCGACGGCTGGCTCCGCACTTTTTCGGGGTGTGACGTCACCTTCCACACTGAGCAGGGCGACTTCACCGCTCCCATCGTGGGGCGGGTCTGCATGGATCAATGCATGGCCGACGTGACCGACCTCCCCGTGGAGGTGGGGACTCCCGTCACCCTCTTTGGGCGGAACACGCAGGAGCTGGAGGCTCTGTCTGCCCGCGCCCACACCATTCCCTACGAATTGCTCTGTCTCATTACCGCCCGCATTCCGCGGGTGCATGAATAAAGGAGGCCCACCATGAAGCGAACCGTCCGCCCCGTTTCTTTGCTTATTTCCCTCTGCCTCTGCATCTGTCTCCTTTTGCCTGCGGCCCTGTCCCTTGCCTCCTGCTCGGGGGAGCCTGCCGCCGAGTGCCGCGTGGTCTCGGTGACGCTGGACGGCGGAAAAATCAAGGCCGAGGCGGTTCTGACCGAGGGCTTTCTGGATGGCTATGAAGGAAAGTCGGTCTACCTCTTTGAGCTGCCTTCCCTGTATAGTACCGACGTCGATCTTGATGAGTTGGACCCCGTTGCCGAGGCCAAGCCCCGCGCTCGGGTGAGCTTTACCCTGGACGTCAGCGACGGCGCGCGCTCCCGCCTGTACTCCTCCTATCTGGTGGCCTCCTACGACTCCGAGACCCGCCGATATACCCCCCTGACCCGCCCCACGGCCCTCTCCAATCCCGAGGCCATGGCCGAGTACGACCCGCCTGCCGCACCTGCCGCGGCATCCATCAAGGGCCTCATCTCGGACCACCCCGCCGACGCCATCCGCCTGGGCATTTCCCACACCGTCGTGGACGTGTATATGGACAAGCTCATTCTGGCGGGCTGGCGCGAGGGCGCGGTCTCCTACGTCTACGGCGGCGTGACCCGCTACCTCGACGGCGATACCCTGGCTGAGCTGGACCAAACGGTGGGGCTCTACACCGCCGCAGGGGTCGAGGTCTACCTGCGCTTCATTTTGGGAAATTCCGCCGACACGCCCCTGGGTCTCTACTACGCCCCCGACCGCTCCGCCGTCTCGAATATTCGGGATTTTGCGGTCAATATGTCCACCGCCTTTTCGGCGGGCATCATGGAGGGCTTTTTTGACCTCATGGCCGACCGCTACGCCTCCCCCGACGACGGCTCCCTCCCCGTCTCCGCCTTCGTGGTGGGGTATCGGGTCAACGACTCAGCCGTCCACAATTATGCAGGCGGGGCGGACCTTGCTGCCTATGTCACCAACTACGAAAAGCTGACCCGCGCGGCCCATACCGCCATCAAGTCCCACAATCCCCTGGGGCGGGTATATATTTCCCTGGACAGCCGCCGTGCGGTGGGGTCCGACGAACAGGGCTGGGACGTTCCTGCCTTCCTCTCGGCCTTCCGCGACGAGTGCGCCCTGCGGGGCGACTACGACTGGCACGTGGCCTGTGAGCTGTACGCCGATACCTCCGCCGTCTGGGAGGAAAGCACCGCCGTTGACGGGAAACGCTACACCGTCCATAACCTGAACACCCTCACCGATCTTCTGGATGGGGAAGCCTACCGCACCCCTGCGGGGGAGAGCCGCCGTCTTTTGGTCAGCGGCTTTGCCATTCCCGCCGTGACCGCAGGCGGTACTCCCTCCGAGTCCGACTCCGCAAAGCAGGCCGCCTCCTACGCCTATGCCTACATGACCTGCGTGAAAAACGGCGGGGTGGAGGCCCTGATTTACAGTGTCCACACCGATCCCGCCCCCACCGCTGAGGCAGGTCCTCTGTGCGGACTCTGGACCGTAAAGCTGGACACCACCCTGACCGAGAGCGGTCTGGACCTGACGGTCCGTCCCGCTGCCGCCCGTCCCATTTGGGACGTGTTCAAGGCCGTGGATACCGACGGCATCTCGGAGCTTTCGGGCGCCCTTGCCGAGATCGCGGGGCCGTCCTATACCAAGCTGGAGGGCGCGCTGGCGGGTAAGGCCTCTCCCGTAACCGTTCTGAATGGAAAAGCGACTCTGGGGAGCTACGACGCCGACCGCAAGGGTGTGACCCCTCTGTATACCTTTGACCGCGGCAGTCTCCACGGCTTTGCAAACGCGGGGGGACTGACCTACTGCGAGCTTTCCGAGGCTGAGACCCTGGGGAAGGTCACGCTGTACGCCCGCTTTGACCGTTCCTCCGTTTGCGACCCCATGGGTCTGACTGTTACCCTTCCCGCCACCGACCTCATCGGGGCCAAAGAGCTGATCTTCGATCTCTACGCGGGTCAGCTCGCATCCGCCGACTCCTCGGTAAAGCCGACCGTTACCCTCCGCCTCACCCGACCCGCCCAGGGAAGCGCGGCCGACGGAAGCGGTGAGCTGCGCTACGAGGCCGACGTGACCGAGGTCAAGGGAAGTACCTGGCAGACCGCCGTATTCGAGATCAAGGACTTCACCGCCCTGCTCGACGCCTCCGACGAGGTAATCCTGACCCTGTCCATGGATTACCCGCCCCACGCCGCCCCCGACGGACATACCGCCCACAATCTGGGGCTGGCGGGGGTCTATATCAGCGGCGCGACTGCCGCCTCGGGTACGCCTGCGGCCCTTGTGGTGACGGTCGTCGCTGTCCTCATCCTGCTCGTGGCGGGGGTGTTCGTGTTCCTGCTTCTGCGCCATAGAAGCCGAGCGGGTAAAAAGGTCAGCTAAATTTCAAATTGGGGTTTATCGAGCTGGGATTAAATTCGCAATTCGCAATTCGTAATTGTGGAAGCCTTTCGCTTTGGCGAAAGCCTATTTTATGGTAATCCATCAAAAACCGACACCCGAAAAAGACTTTCTCATAAAAGAAAACTTAAATATCTTCTTTTCACTCGACTCGTCTTCTCGTTCTCTGATTTTGCATTTTGCATTTCAAGCGTAGCCCATGAAACCCCGTCAACCGTTCACTTCATTAAATTATACAGGAGAAAATGCCATGTCGGTTCAGACTCACGAATTTTGCGCCCTTCCCGCGCCCGCTCTGTCCCTGCGCTATCTGCAATACCTGCCCCCTGCTTATCACGGTTCCGAGGAGTCCTTTCCCCTGGTGATCTTTCTGCACGGCTCGGGGGAGCGGGGAGATGACCTGGGTCTGGTCTCCCTGCACGGCTGGCCCCGCCACGTAGAGGAGGGGGAGGAGTACCCCTTTGTTCTGGTCTCGCCTCAGCTTCCCGAAAATACCCATTGGTGCGGTCATATCGACACCCTCAACGGCTTTCTGGACCACCTGCTCGGCACCCTGCGCGTGGACCCCAAGCGGATCTATCTGACGGGCCTGTCCGACGGCGGCACGGGAACCTGGATATGGGCCATGAACAACGCCGCCCGCTTCGCCGCCCTCATCCCCGTCTGCGGCGCGGGGGTCCTCTGGGGCAGCTTTGAGATGACCCGCACCCCCGTCTGGGCCTTCCACGGCGAGGAGGACGCCGTCATTGACTGCGGCGAATCCGTCCGCATGGTGGATCAGATCAACGAGTGGGGCGGCAATGCCCGACTGACCCTCTACCCCTCGGTGGGACACGATAGCTGGGTGCAGGCCTATGAGGACCCCGAGCTGGTGGAGTGGATGCTCAGCCGGAGGCTTTCGGATTTTTGAGGCTTTGGGGCAAGCCGACCGTACACCAAAGGGGCGTTCTCCGTGAAGGGGGACGCCCTTTTGTGACCGAACGGTGATAATTTATGTAAACATATTGTAAATATTATTTACATCCACTGCGAAAAACACCGAATTCTGCCGAAAAAAGGAGGAGAGAGGGGTCGCGCGGTAAAGGTCGAAAAATGTGATAAAATAAGAAGATTTTTTCGTGAAAAGTTGGTGAAGGAACTTGACAAAAACGCCTTTGCATGATATAATGATAGCGTGCATATCTGTCTCTGTGCTTTGGCGGAGCGCTTTGGGGTGCTGTTTTGCGGAGGCCCGATGTTCTGCCGTTCAT
>CAZFJJ010000064.1:0-9602 GCA_964519075.1 uncultured Lachnospiraceae bacterium | reverse complement strand
GTAAAAAGCATCCGCTTTTTCTTTTTTTTCGGACTAAGTTAATGACTCAGCCCCTAGGGGTAGTTGGTCGCTTTAGTGGGTGCGACGCTTCTTGGAGAAGCAGACTGCGCCTGCCAGCGAAAGGATCGCCAGCACGCTTGCCGCGGTCAGCAGATCGCCGGTCTTAGGAGGATCAATCGGATCCTCCTCGGTCTTGGGAGGAACGTAGTCGGGATCAGCCTCGCCGCACTCGGAGCAGACACCGTCCACGTAGTCGTGCGTGCAAGGAGGAACGTAGTCGGGATCAGCTTCGCCGCACTCGGAGCACACACCGTCCGCGTAGTCGTGACCCAGCGCATCGGTCTCGTAGGCGGTCACGATCTCGCCGCAGATCACGCAATCGAAGTCGGTGTGACCCTTTTCGGTGCAGGTAGGATCGGTAGTAACGTGTACGCCTGCGTGCTCGGTGTTGGCGTGATCGGCATCCATCAGCATCTTGCCCATGATACCTGCCATCCACTTGTAGCCGGTGGCGTTGGGATGGATCGAGTCAGCCATGTAGGAGGACAGGGTAGCGGCGGGCAGCTCTTCCATATCCATGTAGTAGTAGAAGTCGAAGATCATGATGCCCCACTTTTCCTTCAGCTGGTACAGGGCGTCGATCATCTTCTCGTAGGTGGCGTTGTTGTAGTAAGGATTGGTGTAGAAGGCAACGGGACAATCCCAGGTTTCCTTGGCGTAAGCGATGATGAATTCCATCGCGCCGATGACGGTAGTTTGGTCAAAATCAGCGGAATTCTTGCTGTCGGAGACGGTGCCCAGAGGCTTGTTCTGAGAAGCGTCGTTGGTGGAGAGCTGAACGATCAGACGGTCGGGAGCGACGGTAGGATCGAAGCAGTTCACCAAACGCTGAACGTAAGAGTCTGCGCCGTTATCCACCAGAGTAGTGCCCGAGATCGCCTGCTTGTTATAAGCGATGGGATAGAGGGCTGCGATCTCTTCTACGAAGGAGCGACCGCCGGTAGCGGAGCCGTAGGTGACGGATGAGCCCAGGAAGTAGTAGAGGGGCTGACGAGCCCAGGTGCCGTAAAGCACTGCGATCTCGGCGGTGACTGCATCGTCCGCGATGGTGGGCTCAACGCCCTTCAGTTCGGACCAGCCGACCAGAATGTAGCCTTCTTTTGCGGTGGAACCGATGGTGGTCACGACCTTGCCGTCCTTGTCAAAGATACGGGCAGCCATCAGGGTATCGCCGTCGAACAGCTCGACTACGGAGCCGCCGGTGGGGATCACGTAGGCATAGCCGGCGTCGGCCTTGGTAGTAACGGTGTAGCCGTCAGCAACTGCATCAGCGGGAACTTCGCCTGCAACTGCTGCGTTGGAAACGGTCGCGTTTCCGGTGATCGCGCCGTCGATGAAGCCACCGGTAACGGTCACGGAAGCGCCGTCTTTCACGGTGATGTTGGTGATGTGATTGCCTGCAAGATTCAGTACGATGTTGGCATCGGCGGGGATCACTGCTTCTGCAACATCGGTCAGCAGGGTAACGGTGTCGCCGTTGCCTGCCGCTGCGCTGGCATCCTCAACGGAGGGGTAGGGAGTGTTGTTGACCGAAGCAACATTGATCGCAGTGCCGTAGAGCTTGTAGGTAGCAACGGTATTGCCTGCGTTGGTAACGGTAGCGATCTTGAGAGCCTCGCCCTCAACGTAAGATTCGTCAACGGTCGCACCGGTGGGGATCACGTACTTGTAGCCGCTCTCGGAGTAGCCGGTGGTCATAGCGTAGCCGGAGGCGTAGGTAGCTGCACCGTTGCCTTCCACACGGATGAGACGGTTATCACCGGTCTTGTTGATGTAGAACGCACCGCCGGTGATGTTTTCGATCTTAGCACCGTTACGGGTGCGGATGGCGTAGGTGTCGCCCTCGGGAGAGGAGGAATATGCGTAGAATACGCCGCCGGTGATGTTCTTGATCACGCCGTTGTTATCGTTGGAGATGGCAAGGGTGTTGTAACCGCCGGTAGAACGCTCGATGATACCCACGATAGTACCGCCGGAGATGGTGTTGATGGTGGAGTCGTTCCAGATACCGAAGGAATACTGGGTAGCGGTGGTATGACCGATGATCAGCGCGTCACCGGTGATCTCGCCGATGGTGCCCTGCTGGTTGTAGATACCGTACGCCTTACAAGCGTTGCCGCTGAGGGCTCTGGCGTAGAAGGTACCGCCGCTGATCTTCGTAACGGTTGCATTTGCCTGGTTACGCAGACCCATTGCGGAACCGTCGTTACAACGGGTCTGACCGTAGAAGGTACCGCCGCTGATCTCGTCGATTCTGCCCTTGTTGGCGATAGCGATGCCGTTGGGCGCAGCATTCGTATGATCGATAATGGCGCTGATGTTGCCGCCGGAGATCTTTTCGATGATACCGTTTTCCCAGTTGTCGATACCGAAGGTCCACTCGCCTGCGCTGGTATAACCAATAATGTTACCGCCGGAGATCTCCTTGATGGTAGCATTGCCCTCGTTACGCAGAGCAAAGGACTTGGCACTGCCTCCGTTGAGTGCCTTAGCAGAAATTGTACCGCCGGAGATCTTCTCAACAGTCATACCGCCGATATTGTTCAGACCCACAGCTTCACTGCCGCTGTTGGAGCCTCTGGTGATACCTTCGATCAGACCGCCGGAGATCTCGCCGACGTAGCCGTTTTCGTTACGAATTGCAATAGCATCGGAGCCGCCGGTACCGTCTACTTCAGCGCGGAGGGTACCGCCGGTGATCTTTTCGATTTTTGCGCCGTCCTGGTTACGGATCGCCATCGCCCAAGCGTCGCCTGCGTTCGCTTTGGAATAAGCGTACAGCTCGCCGCCCGAGATCAGCTTGATTACGCCACCCTTGCGGTTGTTGATACACATGATCTTGAGGCCGGAATTCGCATTGTTCTTGATGGCACGGATGGTACCGCCCGAGATCTCCGTGATAGTACCTTCGTTAAGGATAGAGTAACTCCAGTAGGTGCCGTTTGTGATGGCCTCAATGGTGCCCGACTTCATAGACATGGTAGCGCCCGGCTTGTTGTAGATGCCGACTGCCTGGGTCGCACCGCCGGTACCGATGAGTTCAACGGCAGCGCCGTCAAAGGTCAGGGTGCCTTCGTTGACGATGGCAGCCTGCACGTCGCTGTTGCCGGTGGTAAAGCCGATCTTACCGCCGCCCACCGAGTCGATGACGGTCAGGGTGCCTTTGTTGGTAACGACTGCCGTCAGGTTGTGACCTGCCAGGTCGAGGATCTTATTCTCGCCTGCGTTGACGGTGATGGCCTCGCTGCTGTCAGCCGTCAGCTTGATCGTCTCGGGATCAGCCGCAAAGCTGCCGATGGTCAGCATGGGCAGAAGCATCGCCAGAGACAGGAGTAGCGCCAGTGCGCGGCGGATAGTTGCGGGGGAGGTTCGTTTCATAAAGCATCTCCTTTTCTTAAACCGTGATGAATTACTTACTCGTTTGTTGAGAAATACACGGAATTGATATGTTAATAATAACAGACTTTGTATAATTTGTCAAGTGCCAATGTTGCTGTACGAGCAGGAAATATTGTAAATCTTGCCGTTTTTCGCGATAGTGCTTGAATATTGTCGAATAATGGTCTGCGCAGGCGAAGCCGGTACACGAGCCGCATAAAGCAAAAGACCCCTCAAAGGAGGGATCTTTCGTTGGTATAGACTTGATTATTCAGCGTCTTCCTCTACCTCGGGCTCGGACAGAGCACGGATGGAGAGGGAAACCTTCTGCTTCTCTTCGTCGATGCCGATGATCTTAGCGTCCACAACGTCGCCGATGGAAACGACCTCTGCAGGTGCGCCGACTCTCTTGTCAGCCAGCTGAGAGATGTGGATCAGACCGTCAACGTCGGGAACGATCTCTGCAAATGCGCCGAAGGGAGTGAGGTTGACGATCTTAACGGATGCAACGTCACCTACGGCGTACTTGTTCATGAAGATGTTCCAGGGGTTGGTCGCCTCGGTCTTGTAGCCCAGGGAGATACGCTTCTTCTCAGCGTCGAAGCCCTTAACGAATACGGTCAGGGTGTCGCCTACGGAAACGACCTCTGCGGGGTTCTTGATACGGCCCCAGGACAGCTCGGTAATATGTACCATGCCGTCAACGCCGCCCAGGTCTACGAATGCGCCATAGGAAGTCAGAGACTTAACGGCACCGGTAAACTGCTGGCCGACCTCCAGGGTCTCCCAGAACTTAGCAATCGCTTCCTTGCGCTCCTTGCGGAGAACGGTCTTGATGGAAGCAACCGCACGGTTTCTGCCCTCGCTGATCTCCATGACGGTGCACTTCTGGGTGGTGCCCACCAGTGCCTTCATGTCGCCGTCCTTGGGAACGCCGGTCTGAGATGCGGGAACGAATACCTTTACCGCGCCAATGGCCAGCATAACGCCGCCCTTGATGACCTCGGTAACGGTGCCTTCGAGAACCTCACCGGTCTCGGCGGCTTCGACGATCTTCTTCCAATCGCCGATGCGCTCAATGCGCTTGCGGGACAGACCTGCAACGCCCTCGATGTCGCTGACGCGGACAACGAACGCCTCGATCTCGTCGCCTACCTTAAATTCGGAGCCGGCCAGCTCTTCGGCGGGGATGATACCCGTTACGTTGGCGGAAAGGTCTACATGCACTTCGGTGGACGAAATGGATGTGATTACACCCTTGACGATGTCTCCTGTATTTAAAGTTTTGAGTGAGCCTTCAAGCAGAGTTTCAAAATTTTCGGTGCTTTCGATGATTTCGCTCATAGTTTTTTCTACCTCCTCTATTATATCGCCCGGCGTCGATGCGCCTGCGGTAATACCAATGCTGTGAGCCGCCCGGATCTGTTCGGGACGAAGCTCGGATGCGTCCTCAACGAGGACGGTGTTTGCGAGATTTCGCCGTGAAACGGTGTAGAGTGCCCGCGTGTTGGAGGACTCTCTGCCGCCGATGACCACCATCAGATCAACCTCTTTAGAAAGGCGTTCTGCTTCGGTCTGGCGATTTTCGGTCGCTCCACATATTGTATCAAAAAAAATCGGATTTGTACAGTAGTTTTTGAAAAAAACTTGACATTTGTTCCATTCTGCCAATTTCTGAGTCGTTTGAGCCACGATAATGCAGTCTTTTTTGTTGAATTTGCACAAATCTGCTTCCTCGACGGAGGGGATGACCACGGAATCTCCCGCTGCGTAACTGACGATTCCCCGTACTTCGGGGTGCTCGGGGTCGCCCGAGACCACCAGCGCGCGGTCGGGAGAGGTCTCCCGCGCCACGATGGTGTGGATCTTCTTCACGAAAGGACAGGTGCAGTCCACCACCGACAGGGAAGGATTCTCCGCTGCCATTGCAGTCAGCCGCTCCACAATGGGACGCAGCGTGCCGTGGGCGCGGATCACGATGACCGCGGGACTCTCTGCGGTAGCGGTCGAGGCCACCGAGAACAGGTTATCCTCAGACAGCACGCGCACGCCGGAGGATTCCAGCTTTGCCACCACGTGCGGATTGTGGATCAGCTTGCCCAGCGTGTAGATGCGGCGATTTCCGCCGTCTGCCACCAGAGATTCCACCGTTTCCACCGCCCGCCGTACGCCAAAGCAAAAGCCGGCGTGGCGCGCGAGCTTAATTGCCATTGCTTTCCTCAGCGGCAGGTGCCGTGCGGGGATCGGGGAACGACTCGGGGATCATATCGGTGATTCTCTTGAAAACGTACTCGGACGCCTGCTGATACTCCGCGCCTCTGCCGTTTACAAAGCCGAATTCCTCGAAGGGAATAGGCTTGCCCACGGTCACGTAGGTGCGGCGCAGGATCTTGATCTTCCAGCTCTTGGTGTAGATGCAGACCGGCAGAACGGTTGCCTTAGAGCGGTAGGCGATCAGTCCGATGCCGCCCTTGACGGGGGTAGTGCGGGGGTCAACGCCGGGGTAACGGGTGCCCTGGGGATAAAGTCCCACCATTTCACCGTTTTCCAGGATCTGTAGGGTGTTTTTGATGGATGCGGCGGCGTTGGCGGCCACCTTGCGGTCTACGGGGAATGCGCCCAGTGCCGTGACGAGCTGCTTCAGTACGGGAACTTTGAACAGCTCCGCCTTGGCAAAGTAGCGCACCTGACGCTTCATGCAGGCGCCCAGAATGATCACGTCGTGATCGGACAAATGGTTGGCACAGACGACGACGGGGCCTTCCACTGGCTCGTTTTCCAATCCGGTGACCTTCACACGGTAGATAGCGCGGAAGAATCCTCCCAGACATTTTCGTGCAACGGAATAAAAGCTCATGACAGTCTCTCCTTGATGATATTCAGTGCAGCGGCGAAGGTCTCTTCGGGTTCCATTTCGGAATTGTTCAGCTCAATAGCGTCTGCCGCCTTGACCAGCGGAGCGGCGGCACGGGTGGAGTCGGCGCGATCCCGCTCGATCATAGCGGCGAGCACCTCTTCGTAGGTGGTCTCAACGCCCTTATCGATCAGCTCTGCGTAGCGTCTGCGGGCTTTCGCCTCGGGAGAGCAGACCAGGAAGATCTTCACGTCGGCGTTCGGCAGGATCACCGTACCAATGTCTCTGCCGTCCATGATGACGTTATTGTTTTCAGCGATCTCCTTTTGCGTGGAGAGCAGGAATGCTCTCACCGCCGGGATGGCGGAGACCTTGGAGGCGTACATGGAGATCTCGGGGGTGCGGATGAGACCGCTTACGTCCTCTCCGCAAAGGAGAACGTGCTGTGCGCCGTCCTGATAAGTAAGCTCCAGCCGGATCTCAGGGAGCAGGGCGGCGACCGCCTCGGGATCGGAGGGGTTTACCTCCTTGCGGCGGACGAAGAGTCCGATGGAGCGATAGAGCGCTCCGGTGTCAACGTAAACGTATTGCAGATAGGAAGCCAGGTTCTTTGCGAGGGTACTTTTACCGGCACCGGAGGGGCCGTCCAATGCAATTTGAATCATGTCAGTTCTCATTCCCGCACGGCAAGCATTTGCCGTGCTTTTCATAAACGTTCTTTGCGTCGCTTTCAAGAAAGCGACCGGGAGTCTCGAATGCAATTGATTTTATTCCTCTGCAGCCGCGATTGCTGCAGCCATGGCGGTGGAGAAGGCGATCTGGAGGTTGAAGCCGCCGGTGTAGGCGTCCAAGTCGATGACCTCGCCGGCGAAGTAGAGGCCGGGGTGCTTTTTCGACTCCATCGTCTTGGGGGAAAGCTCCTTCACCGAGACACCGCCCGAGGTAATGATCGCTTCCGAAATGGGGCGCATCCGCTTCACGGTGACGGTCAGGTGCTTAAGGAGGTGCAGGATCTGTTCCCGCTGTGCTTTGGTGATGGAGTGAACCTTCTGATGGGGCGGGATGCCGCAAAGTCCCACGAAGACGCTGATCATCTTAGAAGGGAGCAGATCAGAGAGGGCGTTGGAAAAGTCGCGGTTGGCGTACTTGGAAAAATCCGAGAGGAGCCGTTTGTCCAGCGTCGCCTCGTCCAGCGCGGGCTTCAGATCGATCTCCAGCCGATAGCGGCCGGCTGCGGGATCGGGCAGGTGCGCCGACAGGGACAGCACCACGGGACCCGACAGCCCAAAGTGGGTGAAGAGCATCTCGCCGAAATCGCGGTAGACCACCTTGCCCGACTTCGTGTCGATGGCGGTCAGCGCCACGTTTTTCAGCGCAAGCCCTTGCAGGAGAGGACACCACGCCTCACTCGTTTCCAGCGGAACCAGAGAAGGGCGGGTGGGGATCACGTCGATGCCCAGCTCTTTGGCGAACCGATAGCCGTCGCCGTCCGAGCCTGTGGTGGGGTAGGACAGCCCACCCGTGGCAACGATCACCCGATCAAAGGGATAACGTCCGCGGGAAGTCTCCACGACGTAGCCCTCCTCGGCAGGACGGATGGCGGTGACCTTTTCGTTTTGGGTAGTCACGCCGTTGTCCTTCGCATACCGCACCAGCGCGTTCACGATGTCGCTGCTGTGGTCGGAAACAGGGAAGACTCTGTTGCCGCGCTCCACCTTCAGCGCAACGCCCAGATTCTCGAAAAACTCCATCGTGTCGGCAGGAGTAAATCTTGCGGCGGCGCCGTAGAGAAAGCGGGGATTGGTGGGCACGTTTGCCAGAAAATCGTTCACCGTGCAGGCGTTGGTCACGTTACAGCGACCCTTGCCGGTGATGTAGAGCTTCTTGCCGAACCGATCGTTCTTTTCGAAGAGGGTGACCGAGGCACCCAGGCTTGCGGCCTTGCCGGCAGCCATCATGCCTGCCGCACCGCCGCCGATGACGGCGATCTGCAAACTGTCCATGGTAAGTCCTCCTCGTAATAGCGCGTACAGATACATTATAAGCCGAAAAAATGTAAAAGTCAAGTGAATTTTCTGTAAATTCACGAATTGTTTGGAACAGTCGCCCGCAGGGAGCAGGTATGATCCGTCCGCCCGCTGCATACACTAAACAAAATCGTCCGTCTCGGGAGGGAGCCCATGGAAGATCCAAACGCCCGTTATCGCCGTCATCAGCGGCAGCTCTTTTACTGCATCGTGGGGATCCTGCTGACGGTGGCGGCGATCCTGCTTCTGCGGATTCTGTTTCCCTTTGCGCTGGCGTGGCTGTTGGCACTTCTTCTGCAGCCTGCAATTGCCAAGCTGTCGGCGTTTACCGGTTTTTCGGCCAAGGCGGCGGGGATTCTGCTTCTGACCGTCACCCTGCTTGCGGGCGGCGGACTGCTGATCTTTCTTTGCACACGTTTGGTCACCGAGCTGCCTAAGCTTGCAGAAAGCCTGTCGCAGGCGGCGGAGGGGCTTTCCGCGAAGGCGGGGGCGATCACCGACCGCCTGTACGAAAAGATCCCGCTGCTCGGTGCACTCCCTGAGGAGGATCGGAGTGCGTTCATCGGCAATCTCCTGCGCGAGGGGTTGGAGACGCTTTCTGCCAAGGTCACCGCGTGGGCGGGAGAGCTGCTGATGAGCCTGCCGGGAGGGCTGTTCGTGACGGTGATCTTTTTGATGGCGGCGTATTATCTCATTACCGATTTTGAGCGGGTCAGCCGCTATCTGTCCTCTCTTTTGCCCAGGCGCGCCGTGCAAAAGCTGGGCGGACTGCGCCATCGGCTCTTTTCCACCACCGTCTCCTACCTGCGCGCCTATCTGATCCTGCTGGCCATCACCTTCGGGGAGCTGCTGATCGCCTTCTTCTTTTTGCGGGTGCGCTACGCCATCACGCTGGCGTTCCTGATCGCGCTGCTGGACGCTCTGCCCGCCATCGGCGTGGGGACGGTGCTGATCCCGTGGGGAGTGGTGGAGCTGATCTCGGGCTCGCCGGGGCGGGGGATCGCGCTCGTCGTGATCTGGCTGGCGGTAACTCTGCTCCGTCAGCTTCTGGAGCCGCGGATCGTGGGAGCGAAGCTGGGCTTGCACCCCTTAGCGGCGCTGGCGGCGGTCTGGGCGGGCTTTCGGCTGTTGGGTGTCTGGGGACTGTTCGTCGCGCCTGTGGCGGCGATCCTTCTACGGGGGGTGCTGGACGGCAGGCGGCAGTGGGTGGCAGAGAACGATCGATAACAAAGGTGCTGTAAAAAAAGTCCCGCCAAAAGCAGAAGACGCGTTCGAAAGAGCGA
>CAZFJJ010000063.1:0-9702 GCA_964519075.1 uncultured Lachnospiraceae bacterium | reverse complement strand
CATCGCAGGCAAGGGGCACGAGAATTACGAGATCAAAAAGGACGGAAAACATCCCTTTTCAGAGAAAGAAGAGGTAGCCAAAGCCGTTCAAAAGCGCTTTGGAAGTGACAACTAACGGAGGAATTCCATGACAGTTACGATGCAGATAGCTCAGACTGCCTTGAAAATCGCCAACGCCGCAGGCGGAACGCTGTACGGTGAGGAGAATGCGATAGTGACCGCGCTGACCACCGATTCCCGCGAGGTAACGCCCGGATCGGTATTCGTAGCGATCCGCGGTGAGACCGCCGACGGCCACGCGTATATTGAAAAAGCCGTCGCAATGGGTGCCGCCTGCATCCTGTGCGACCGTCTGCCCGAGAAGCTCCCGCCCTGTGCGCTGATCCACACCGACGATTCGGTGAAGGCGCTGGGACGCTTTGCCGCCGCTTATAAGCGGCAGATCGCCCCTCTGACCGTCGCGGTCACCGGCAGCATCGGCAAGACTACCACCAAGGAATTTATTGCCGCCGTCCTTTCGGAGCGCTATCAGACTCTGAAGACCCCCGGCAATTTCAATAACCACATCGGTCTCCCGCTGACCATGCTCTCCCTTTCCGAAGCGGATCGGGCAGTCGTGCTGGAGATGGGTATGAGCGCGCGGGGCGAGATCGAGTATCTCTCTTCGCTGGCTGCTCCCCGAATTGCCGTGATCACCAATATCGGAACCTCTCACATCGAGCATCTGGGCTCCCGTGAGGGTATCCGAGATGCGAAAATGGAGATCGTCACCGGCATGGAGCAGGGTGGTGCACTGATCCTTAACGGCGACGAGCCCCTGCTGGCAGGGGTTCCCGGTGCCTGTTACGTTTCCAGAACCAATCCCTCCGCTAACTTCTATATCAGCGCAGTGGAGCAGACCGAAAACGGCTCTGCCTTTGACCTGACCGTGGGCGACGAGCTGTACGAGAGCATCGTGATCCCCGCTATCGGTGAGCACAACGTGCTGGATGCTGCATACGCTTTTGCAGTAGGCAGATTGGTCGGAATGGGCGAGTACGAGATCCGCCGCGGACTGATGAATTTCCGTCAGACCGGTATGCGGCAGAACCTTTACCCTGTGAGGGATTTTTGGGTACTGGAGGACTGCTACAACGCAGCTCCCGAATCTATGCAGGCGGCGCTAAAGGTGCTGTCGCAGGTAGCGGAGGGGAAGGGCGGACGCAAGATCGCCGTTCTGGGCGAGATGCGCGAGCTGGGCAGCTACAGCGTGACCGGTCATCGAACGGTAGGCAAGGCGGTAGCCGAGATGGGTGTCGATCTGCTCTTCACCTTCGGCAAGGAAGCATCTCCGATCGCCAATGGCGCGGAGGATTCAGGTCTTCCGGCAGTCAAGATCCTGCGATTTGACGATCTCAACGCACCGGAAGCGCTTGCAGCTACACTGAAATCAGTGCTGATGCCGAGCGATACGGTATTGTTCAAGGCAAGCCGTGCGGTGGCACTGGAACGGGTCATTGCACAGCTCAAATAAACGGACGGAGAAATTGTTGACATGAAAATGAAATTATTTGCTTATTTTTCGATCTGTGCCGTAGCGGTCTTTTTGCTGACCGTCGTTGCACTTCGCTATTTGATCCCCAAGCTGAAAAGCATCAAGATGGGACAGAAGATCCTGGACATCGGCCCCCGATGGCACAAGAGCAAGGAGGGAACCCCCACCATGGGAGGCATCTCCTTCATCACCTCTTCGCTGATCGTTCTGGCCGGCGTTCTGGTGTTCGCACTGGTCACCGACGCCGATCTGGAATGGCAGAAGCTGCTGATCTGTCTGGGCTTTGCCTTTTTGAACGGCGTGATCGGATTTTTGGATGATTTCGCTAAATTCTTCAAAAAGCAGAATAAAGGCCTCTCCGCAGGACAGAAATATCTGCTTCAGCTGATCGTAGCCGGCGCATTCCTGGCAGGACTGAAGTTCACCGGCGGTCTCACCACCGTCCTCACCATCCCCTTCGTGGGCTGGCAGTGGGATCTGGGTTGGTTGTATTACGTCTTTATGCTGATCCTGATCACCGGCGTGGTCAACAGCGTCAATCTCACCGACGGTATCGACGGACTCTGCTCCTCGGTCACCTTCGTGGCGGCCGCCTTCTTTGCGGTAGTCGCCTTCTATCTTTCCAGCCTCTCGGTTGCTATTTGCTCCGCACTGGTGATCGGCGGTACGCTGGGCTTCTTAGTCTACAATTTCCATCCCGCCCGCATCTTTATGGGCGACACGGGCTCGCTCTTCTTAGGCGGCATGGTAGTGGCGCTTTCGGTGCTGATCGACCAGCCCCTGCTTCTGTTCCTGGTAGGCTTCGTCTACATTTGCGAGAGCTTCTCGGACATCATTCAGGTGGGTTACTTCAAGCTGACCCACGGTAAGCGCTTCTTCAAAATGGCGCCCATCCATCATCACTTTGAGCAGTGCGGATGGAGCGAGAATCAGATCGTATTCCGCTTCAGCCTCATCACGCTGATCGGCTCTGCTATCGCATTTGCAGGACTGGTACTGGCAGTCTGAACCCAAGTCAACATTCAATGAAATTAATGAAAGGAAAGAACCATGGATCTTCAGAGCAATCCTTCCAAGAAACCCAAATCGACCGTTTCCGCGAAGCTGGATAGCATTCTGGTCAAGGGTGATTTTGACCGCCCCTTGTTCGTGATCATCATGTTGCTGCTTTGCTTCGGCTCGGTAATGGTTTTTTCCGCAAGCTACGCATACGCGTATTCCTCCCGCGACGACAGCTCCTATTACATACGCAAGCAGCTGTTGTACGCATTATTGGGAGTGCTGGCTATGTGGGGGATCTCCAAGCTTCATTATAAGCTGATTCAGACCTTCACACCGGTCATCTATGGCATCTCCATGGCGCTGCTGTGCTTCGTATTGGTGTTCGGCACCAGCGAGGATGCGGCAAAGCGCTGGATCAATATTGCCGGCATCAGCTTCCAACCCTCCGAGATCGCCAAATTCGCCCTTGTACTGATGCTCGCATGGTTTGCCCATAAATATCGCAAACGCATCATGGAGCGGGACGGGACCTTGGCAACCTATACGAAATCCGCTCTTTGGAGCACGCTGATTCCCATGTTATTCGTGGGTCTGACCTGCGGTCTGGTGATGCTTGAGAATCACCTTTCCGGTACCATTATCCTGCTGTGCATCGGCATTTCGGTGATCTGGGCAGGCGGAGGTAAAAAGTCGGTCTATCTGATCGGTCTTTCGCTGATCTTGCTGGTCGTATACGTCATTCTGTTCCAGCCCGATCTGTTGAAGGAGAATCTGCCCGCATATCAGTGGAAACGAATCGATATGTGGCTCAATCCCGAGGCGTACGACGTACAGGACGATACCTGGCAGACGGTACAGGGACTGATCGCCGTCGGCTCGGGCGGCATCTTCGGTCGAGGCATCGGCAACAGCCTGCAAAAGCATCTGTTTATCTCTCAGCCCCAGAACGACTTTATCTTCGCCATTCTTTGCGAGGAGCTGGGTCTGGTTGGTGCCACAGCGCTGATCGTCCTCTATCTGGTATTCTTCATCCGTTGTCTGCAGATCGCCAGACGCGCCCCCGACGTTTTCTCTACGCTTACGGTCATCGGTATCGCCAGCCACGTGATGATCCAGGCGCTGCTCAATATGATGGTCGTCACGTCGATCATCCCCAACACGGGCATTGCGCTGCCGTTCTTCAGCTACGGCGGATCGTCACTGACCTTCCTGATGGTGGAGATGGGCATCGTGCTTTCCATCTCCCGATTCTCCAGAATCCAAAAATAATCGACAGAAACAGAGGTAAATTATGAAGGTTGTAATGACAGGCGGAGGCACCGCCGGACACGTCAATCCTGCACTTTCGATTGCACAGATCATTGAGTCGGGCCGCCCGGGCAGCAGGATTCGATTTATCGGTACTCATCGTGGACTGGAGAGTAAATTGGTTCCGAAGGCAGGATATCCCTTGTACGAGATTCAGGTGGAAGGACTGCGCCGCAGTCTGTCGCCCTCCAATTTCAAGGTGCTGTGGAAGGCGTATACCTCTTATCGGCAGTGCAGAAGGATGCTGAAGGAAGACCGTCCCGATCTGGTGGTGGGCACGGGCGGCTACGTATGCTGGCCGGTCTGCCGCGCGGCAGCGTCGCTGGGGATTCCCACGGCACTGCACGAATCCAACGCCGAGCCCGGCTTTGCGGTGAAAATGCTGCGAAATTCGGCAGACGTCATCTTCGTCAATTTTGCCGATACCGCGCGTTTTTTGAAGGGCTCCAAAGCCAAGGTGGTACACGTTGGTATGCCTATCCACAGAGACTTCACCCGCATCGACCGCGCAGAGGCGCGTAGAGAGGTAGATCCCGAAGGAAAGTGGCAGTACGTGCTCCTCTCCTTTGGCGGAAGTCTGGGTGCGGCGCACCTCAACGAGGCCATGCTGGAGTTTATGTCCACGTACATGAAAGCGCATCCCGAGGTGCTGCTGATTCACTCGGCAGGCTCTCGCGGTTACGCCGATATGAAGGCAAAATTCGAGGAAATGGGACTGGATCGGCTGGAAAACATCCGCCTGATGGAGTACATCTACGATATGCCTCGTCAAATGGTAGCAGCCGATGCGGTGATCTGCCGCTCGGGCGCGTCCACGCTGTCCGAGCTGACCGCCATCCGCAAGGCGTCCATTTTGATTCCTTCGCCTAACGTAACCAACAATCAGCAGCACAAGAATGCGGCGCTGCTGGCAGACAAGGGTGCGGCTATGCTGTTGCCCGACGCGGAACTGACGGGAAGCAAATTGAGCGAGATGGTGGCCGGATTGTTCGGAAATCCGACGGCACTTCACGCAATGGAAGAGGCGGCCGGCGCATTTGCGGTGCCCGACACGGAAGAAAAAATACGAAACGCACTGAAAGATATTGCCAAGTAATCGTTTTTGTGATATAATCTCAGCAGAGGTTATCAGAGAGGAGGATGCGTATGGATAACGATCATTCGGGTGCCGCGGAATTTACACGGTTTCAATCGTCCAGCGAAAAGCGAGCATTCATTGTGAAGATCACCGTATGGATCTTTATCTTTCTCTTCTTGCTGGTGATTGCATTTTGGTTTGGCAGTAAACTGTTTTCCGTAAAAACGATCGTTGTAGACGGATCGTCGCATTACGGTTACACGCAGATCCTGGAAGCGGGAGAGGTGTCCGAGGGAGAACTGATATTTTTTGTATCAGAAAATAAGCTCAATACGGTTCTGACCGATCAGTTTGCCTATGTGCGCTCGGTCAGACTGGAGAAAGAGTATCCCGGGACGTTGGTGATCACCATAGAAGAAGAAGAGCCGGAATTTTATTTTGAAATGCAGGGCGAATTTTTCCTGCTGAGTAGAGAGCTGAAGGTGCTGGAGCGATTTGCTTCTTCTGCCAAGCTGTTGGAGATTGCACCGAATGCGCGGTTTATTCTGATTCCGGAGGTCTCCCGCGCCGTGGTCTGCAAGCCGCTGGAGTTCGTGCTGGAGTCTAAGTCGAGGCACACCGACGAGGCTTTGGATATGTTGGTCTCCTCACGGATATACGAGGGACTGACCGCAATTGATTTCTCCAACCGATTCGATATGAAGCTGATATACGAGGACAGGCTGGAGATCTGTCTTGGATCATTTGAAGATTTTGCCTATAAGCTGGATCTGGCGCTGGGTATGATCCACGCCTACTCCGATGAAGCTTTTGGATCGATGGAGATCATTTATGATTCAGACGGCGAGCTGCGCGGGATCGCAACGGTACAGGATCCTTTGGCAGAGTGATTGGGTTTGTAAATATTTCGTGAACATTCGCGAAATCTATTGCAAATAGAGTGAAAATTTTGTATCATATTAGTATATAAAAATATTTGTAAGAATCTTATAATGTTTTAGGACGCAGGAGGATAAATACACATGGCTTTCGAAGAAACTATGGAAGAATTCAAGATCAAAATCAAAGTAGTCGGCGTGGGCGGCGGCGGTAACAACGCAGTCAACCGTATGATCGACTCGGGTGTCAAGAACGTTGAGTTCGTGGCAGTCAACACCGATAAAGCAGCTCTGCTGAAGTCCAGAGCAACCACCAAGGTGGCCATCGGCGAAAAGCTGACCAAGGGTCAGGGCGCAGGCTCCAACCCTGAGGTAGGCGCATCTGCTGCCGAGGAGAACGCAGAGGACATCACTGCAGCCATCAAGGGTGCAGACATGGTCTTCATCACTGCCGGCATGGGCGGCGGTACCGGTACCGGTGCAGCTCCCGTAGTTGCCAAGATTGCAAAGGAGCTGGGCATCCTGACCGTTGCAGTCGTCACCAAGCCCTTCAGCTTTGAGGGCGCCAAGAGAATGAAGCAGGCCGAGGGCGGCATCGAGAAGCTCAGCGAAAACGTTGATTCTCTGCTGGTTATCCCCAACGAGCGTCTGAAGCAGATCAGCACCACTCGCATCACGTTCCTGAACGCATTCTCTGAGGCAGACAACGTGCTGAAGCACGGCGTACAGTCCATCGCAGACCTGGTTACCTCTTTCGGTGTAATCAATCTGGACTTTGCTGACGTTACCACCATCATGAAGAACGCAGGCATGGCACACATGGGTGTCGGTGCTGCTCAGGGCAAGGAAAAGGCTGCTGAGGCTGCACGCGCTGCGATCTCCAGCCCCCTGCTGGAAACCTCCATTTCCGGCGCACGCGGCATTCTGGTCAACATCACCTGCTCCGCAGATCTGGGTCTGGAGGAGATGGATGTTGCAACCAGCATGATCACCAGCGAAGCTTCCCCCGACGCCACCATTATCTGGGGTGCAATCATCGACGAAAAGCTGGAAGACGAGATGCGGATCACCGTGATCGCTACCGGCTTCGTACAGGACGAAAAGGACAGCCTGGCTGCTCCCGTAGAAGAGGCTAAGCCCACCCTGGACGACATCGTTGGCAAGAAGGACGATGCGCAGGAGGACAAGACCGACAAGCTGCTCGGTGATATTTTCCTGCTGAATCGCAAGAAGTAATTCTACATTATCATCTAAGAGCCTGCCGTATGGCAGGCTCTTTTGCTCAATGAGTATAAGAAAGGTTTCGCAGATTGTAAAATGAAGTTGCAATGCCCGTCAGGGTAAAAGTTTTCAAAAACGCAACTTGCTATTGCAATTTGCGAAAAATTTTCAAAATCCCAACCTTTTCTGCTTCCGATGTGTCTAATAGTCAGAAGCTTCTGAAAACCACAACAGAAAGGACACGTAAATGATCTATTCGGAACAAAACGACGCTATGCTGGTGACTCTTACCCTGACCGGCGACCAATCGGCTTTTGAAGCACTGGTGATCCGCTGGCAGAAGGCGGTGCTCGCCGCGGCAAACGCCATCACCCGCAACCAATACATGGCAGAGGACGCCGCCCAGGACGCCTTCGTCTCGGCGTGGATGAAGCTGGACAGCCTGCGAGAAGCCGATAAATTCGGCGCGTGGGTGTGCAGGATCGCCAAGAACCGCGCCAAGAATATCGTCAGCCGCTATCGGGAGTGGGTCAGCTTGGACGATCTTTTGAATATCGATGAGACTGCAGAGCGTTTCCCCGAAGAGCTCATTGGCGTGACCGATCCTCACGAAGCGCTCCACGACAGTATCGGCGCACTGCCCGAGAAGGTGCGGCAGGTGATCAACCTCCACTATTTCGAGGGCTATTCCATCGCAGAGATCGCAGACCGTCTCCGCGAACCCATCGGCACGATCAAATGGAGACTTTCGGAGGGTCGGAAGATCATCAGAAAGGATTTGGGTGCTATGAACGAAAGAATTGACGATACCTTGGTAGAAAAGGTAATGAAACGAGTAGCAGAGCTCAAGCTCTGGCGGCTCAAAAACGATACGGTAGGCTTTGAAGATGCCTATAAAGAGGTACTTGCGGCAGTCGAAGAATTGCCCGAGTCGAAAGAAAAGTACCACGCCATGGCAGACGTTCTGCAAATGGGATGGTGGTGGCTTCCCGGTGAGAAGAACAATGCTCTCCGTGCCCGCATCAAGGAGGCTGCAGAGAAGGGCGGCAATTTAGATGTGCTCTGCCAAATCATCCACGGTGAGAGCGACAAGCTGTCGGGCAAGGAGAAGATTGAATTCATCCGTGACAAGCAGATTCCCCTGCTGGAGCAGATCGGCTATCCTCAAGGGCTTGCACAAGAATGGTTCTGGTTGGGACATACCTATCGGGATAACGGTCAGATCGATGAAGCACTGGATTGCTATCGCAAAGTGTTGGAGATCGCACCGCCCTCCTACGTTTACTATGGCAACGCTATAGCCGCCATCGAGTGCGAGACATGGGCAAGAGATAAGGATTATGATAAGCTCAGTTTTGCCGCAGATGGGGAAGAATATCATATTATCGACGGTGCAACCCGTTTCTGGTCGCAACCCGGTTATTCTCGCGGAAATGCCGGAAGCGTTGATGTCGGACATCTCTATTATTACGCTTCCCGTTGCGACCACTATTTTATTGACCCCGCTATGAAGCTCGGAGAAGTCAAGCTCTCCAGCGATGGCGTATCCACTCTCACCTTTGCGGCGGATGATGTGACTATAGAAACCCCTTGCGGCAGATTTGAAAACTGCCAAAAGTGGATCACCCATTACGAGAACCGTTGGCAGGGCAACGTGACGACCGCTTATTACAAGGACGGCGTGGGTATGGTGCGCTACGAACAGCAAACCAACGAGGAGTTTGAAGCCTATTTGCTCAGCGAGTATAACATCATCGGCGGTGAAGGTGTTTTTCCTCTTGCTACGGGCAATTACTGGTGCTATGAGAAAGAGGGCGAGAATCCCAACCATTCTATCCACTTTGACAAATATGAGGTAACAGGTAGCGAGGACAATCATTATGTGCTGAGCTCCATTCATACCGCACAGCGCCTTGAGTGGGATGATACCAATTGGAGCGAAACGATGCTTCGGATTCGGGACGGCTATGCGACGCGGGTTTCCGATCAAGAGTGGAGACTGAGCGATGTTCGTCCGCTGATGGAGCAGGCAGAACGGCTGGCTTCAACAGAGTATGAAAAAGTGCATACCCGTGTTGCCAATAAGGTCATGCGTAGAATTTTAGACACCGATACCAACTTCACCCCCGATGCAACCGAACTAGGTCGTTGGAACTTCTTCCAAAACAGCACCGTGTGTAAGAAGCGTGGCGAGATCACCCTTTCGGAACCGGGAAGACGACGTTATTCCTTCGAATGGAAAAACTCTTGCGATAGCGAACGCTACCCGTTGCTGATGAATTTTATGTATGATCTGATCGGCGATAATATCGGCTGCGTTTGGTCGGACGATTGGACGCCCGGTATGGTCACAACGCTCAAACGAACTCGCTTTGGAAAAGAATTGACGATTGATCTTGCAGTCACCAACGCAGGCAGGCTTACCACGCCTGCAGGTACGTTCCACAATTGTCTCTCGGTTGCCCTCAACACCAAAGGCTTAGACGGCGGACTTGCCTACCAAGGCGACCGCAAGACCTTCTACTACGCTCCATCCATCGGCATCGTCCGCATGGACAGCGCAGACGCAGAAGGGAAGCCCAACGCCCGCTACGACCTCACCGCTTACGAGGGCAAAGGCACCGCAGACGAGTATTTCCCCATCTTCGACGGACTGTTCCGTCGCTACGAGGCACAAGGGC
>CAZFJJ010000062.1:0-9811 GCA_964519075.1 uncultured Lachnospiraceae bacterium | reverse complement strand
ACCGATTGCAAGGGCGCGGCCTACCGCACCGCCTACGATTTTGCCGCTCCCGCAACCCTTGCCATCGGCACCGACTGCCACGAGGGTGCCGTTGCCGCATCCAAGCAGTACGTCTCTTTCGACAATCCCTTCGTTCACGTTACCGCCTGCAAGCAGGCCGAGGAGCGCGACACCACCATCCTCCGCTTCTTCAACCTCACCGATAAGCCCCAAACCCTCAACGCTACTCTCTGTGGCTGCGTGAAGGAAGCTTACCGCACTAACTTAAACGAGGAACGCGAAGAAGCTCTCACCATCGAAAACGGTGTGCTGACCATCGACGTTCCTGCCAAGAAGATCGTCACGATTGAATTGGTGTAACCACTTAGGGGGACTTTTTGAAAAAAGTCCCCCTAAAACCCCTCAAAAACTTTCAAAAAGCGCGGCAAACACTTGCCGCACCAATTTCATCATCCGGCAGATGCCGAGCCAAGGAGATGGATGGAGTCTGAGGAAGATAGGGGTCGGAGTTGCGTCAAGCGCAACTCCAGTAGTTCGCCAACGGCGAACTATATAAAACATTCGGCGTTTGAGATGGATCTTCCCGCCTCAGATACGAACGCTTATCACTCGCAAACCCTCTATCGCAACCAAAACAATCTCTTTTCACAAAATTTTCACCTAACCGATTGACAAAGGCGTCATTCTATGCTACAATAAACGAGTCCACACGCCGGTGTGGCGGAATTGGCAGACGCCCGGGACTTAAAATCCCGTGGGAGTTTTCCCGTACCGGTTCGAGCCCGGTCACCGGCACCAAAAAAGCGCGCTGAAGCGTGCTTTTTTCAACGAAATTCGCCTTCGCCATGTGAAATAGCTACGCTGTGAAACATTTCCTTCCTAAATGTGAAAAGGCGAATTTCATTTCACATTGCGCCTTGGCGCAATATTTCACATAAAAACGCGAGCGGTCGAATTCGTACGCGAATATCTTTTTTCAAATGAAAAGACTTTTGAGGATGTTTTTCGAAAGGAGAAACCATGGCAGCAAGTTTTCAACAGGAAAAGGTGTATCAGATCCCCGCGGCGAACTTTTTTGCCGAACTGCGCAGTCCCCATTTTTGGAATACGCTGAATTTCGTTTCCGCTCCGAAAACCCCACCCCGGGCGGATATTGGTATCGGTTTCATCACGGCGTCAGCATGGCGTCCTGGGGTGAGAAGCTGACCGTCACGGTCGTCGCTCTGTCTCCTACCGCCACTCAGGTGACCGTCCATTCCGAGTGCGGAATGCCCACCCAGCTCATCGACTGGGGCAAGAACAAATCCAACGTGAACAAGGTGTTTGCTCATTTGGAGACCTACGTTCGGGCGAACGTTACGCCCCTACCGCCCCCACCGCCCCCACCGTATACCGTGGTTTCTACGGCACAGAACCCCTCGCCTGCCGCACCCGTCGCTCCCGTAGACAATGTCTGCTTTTGTGCCGGTTGCGGAACCCGTATGCTGAAAACCGATCGCTTCTGCGGCACCTGCGGCAGAAAAAACGGCTGATCGTTTCGCAACGGATACGATAGATCAAAAAGCCATTGCTAAAGTACAAATTTCGTCTTTAGCAATGGCTTTTATTCGCTTTTTCTCGAAAAATTCCGCTTTACGATTCCCTGGAACGATTGCCCTACCCACGGGCAATTTTTGGATTTGCTGTCCAGCATTCCTTCCGTCAGGACGTACTCGTGCTCCAGATCGATCAGCGTCACCTTGGCGGGAGCGCCTGGAACGATCGCGTCGGGAAGCCCCAGAATGCGGGCGGGATTGGTTGAAAGCAGCCGGATCAGCTGATAGAGATCCAGTTTCCCGGTAAGCACCAGCTCGCGCATACCCAGCGCAAAGGCAGTTTGCAGACCGATCATGCCGGCAGGGGCGTCGGCGGCAGGCTTGCGCTTGTCGGCGGCGGCTTCGGGGGTATGATCGCTGACGATGCAGTCGATGGTTCCGTCGGCAAGGGCGCCGAGGATCGCCTCCCGATCGACTGAGGAGCGGAGTGGCGGATCTACCTTGGCCAGATTGCCGTAATAGAGCAGATCGGTGCGGGTCAGGGTGAAATATTGGGGTGCCGTGTCGCAGGTAACGCTTACTCCGCGGGCTTTGGCGGCGCGGATCAGCTCCACCGAGAGAGCTGTGGAGACCAGGGTCAGATGCAGTCGGCAGCCGGTCGCCTCTGCCATGGTCAACGCGGAGGCGGTTGCCGCAGCTTCGGATGTCGCAGAGGCTTTGTGGGGAGCGACGGCGCTCTCCAAAGCGGGAATGCGGGGACGAAGGAGCAAAAGACCGTCGATTTTAGCCAGCCGCTCCATGGCTTGGTACAAAAGTGCAGGGGAGGCCGCGCCGTTGTCGTAGAAGGCGGCGGCTCCGTGAGTGCGTAGAAGCTCTAGGTCGGCGATTCGCGTGCCTTTGCCACCCTCGGTCAGATGGGCGGCAACCTGCAGCGGAATGCGCCCCGAAGCATCGGCGTTGGAGCGGATGTAGTCCAGCGTCTCCTCCTCGTGCCAGATGACGGCGGGGGAGGGGATGGCCAGCGCGTCGCCGTATCCGCCCGATGCGGCGGCGGTGGTGGCGGTGCGGAGGTCTTCCTTATACATAGCGCCCGGCTCACAGACCTGTAGGTGCAGATCCACGAAGCTGCGGCAGGCGTAGAGGCCGGTTCCCCGAACGCGGGTAACGGGTGCATCGACGGGCGGCTTCAACCCCGTGCCGATGGCAGCCACCGAGGCAGGCGCACCCGCCTGTCTGCGCACCAGCAGAAGATCGCAGTCCTCACTTCGACGGGCGGCGGGGTCGATGAGGCGCACGTGGGTGATCAGCGTATAGCGGGGATAGGCGGCGCCGTTTACTCGGGCAGGCACAAACAATACCCCCTTCCGCGGATCGTTCGGATCAGACGAAGCCCGGTGGGCTCGTCCAGCTTTTTTCGAAGATAACGGATGTACACGGCGGTGGTGTTGCCGCCCTTTTCCTCCCACAGCCCGTCGATGACCGCGGTGGGCACGCACTCGCCGGGAGTTTCCAGCAGCAGCGCCAGCAGGGTGCGCTCGGCAGGGCTGAGGGCGATCGGTCTGCCCTGCAGCAGCGCGCCGTCGGGGGTCAGCCGCAGAAATGGAACGTCCGATCGGGAAATCGGTTCCGCTTGCGACCGATTCCCTGCAAGCTTCAGTAGATGAGCGGTCAGCTCCCGCATAAGAAAAGGGCGAATGAAGTCGGCACCCGTATTAGGATCGCGGGAGAAGGTTACCGTCGGTGAAGGGGACAGGGAAGAGGTGCCGAGGCAGTCCAGATCGACCACCAGCAGCTCGCCCGATGAAGGAGTCACGGGAAGGGAGGGCGCGATCTCGGCAAACAAGCCTGCCCGGTGCAGAGTGATCTGCAGTGCTTCGGCAAAAATCAGGTCAGTGCTGATTATTTTCATAGTCTGAAATTCCTCCCCCTCGCATAAACTGTACGGTACACCTTATTGTACCGTATTTTTTCAAAAATTGCAAGGGGAAATCGCCGATTTTCCAAAAACAGGACGGTTTTTCCAACGGCCGCGCTCAGCCGAAGGTTTTGGGATCCTCGGGCGGACGCAGCTCCGCCGCTACGGCGTGCTCGGTGGGAGCGTCGGTCGAGGGCGTGCTTGGGATGGCCAGCCCGAAGGAGACCACGATGGCATCGTCCACCTGCCGCATCAGCCGCTCATCCAGATGCCCCATTTTCTCTCTTAGCCGACGCTTGTCAAGGGTGCGGATCTGCTCCAGCAGGATCACCGAGTCTCTTGCCAGACCCAGTGTGTCGCCGTCTACGGTGGCGGCGCGGGCAACGTCAATGTGGGTGGGCAGACGGGATTTGGTCAGTCTGCTGGTGATGGCGGCGGCGATCACCGTTGGGGAATAACGGTTGCCCACGTCGTTCTGGATTATAAGTACGGGCCGAAGTCCGCCTTGCTCGGAGCCGACCACGGGGGAGAGGTCTGCGTAATAAATATCGCCGCGTTTGACGGTCATAATAGATCATCCTTTCGGGGGTACGTTCGTGTTTTTCGGCTTCTGCCTTCTGTCCATAGTCTTTCCACGGGAGAGGGAGGCTTAAACATCTGAGGACGAATTTACAAAAAGTTCATCTGCTTCCAGTATATGCGAGAGCCCGTAAAGCGTCCGGGGCTACGATAGGATGAAAAAAATACGGATTTTTTGCAAATCTTCGGCGCGGGTGATTGACAAACGGCTTGAAATGGGGTACAATAAACAATGGATATTTGTTTGCGGACCGGGTCATGCAAACGATCCACAGATTTAATTTGCAAAAGACGGCGGTGAAGTTTGGACAGCCCTGTAAGGAGATTTCGTCGTCGGAAAGGTATAGAAAATGCAAAACGATTTTACCCCCAAAAACGGCGGGATCTCGGTACAGACCGAGCATATTTTCCCCGTCATCAAAAAATGGCTCTACTCCGAAAAGGAGATCTTCCTGCGTGAGCTGGTCTCCAACGCCTGCGACGCGGTGACCAAGCTCAAACGCCTGGCCTCCCTCGGTCAGTTTGAGGAGGACGACGAGGCTTACAAGATTACCGTCACCCTGGATAAGGACGAGCAGACCCTGACCGTCACCGATAACGGCATCGGTATGTCGGCAGAGGAGCTGGAAAAATACATCTGCAATATCGCTCTGTCGGGCGCGATGGAGTTTATCGAGCAATACGAGAAAGGTGACGATCAAAGCGGCATCATCGGTCACTTCGGCCTGGGCTTCTACTCAGCCTTTATGGTGGCAGACACCGTAGAGGTGTGGTCGAAATCCTTCACCGGTGCGCCTGCCGTCCATTGGATCTGCGACGAGGCAGGCTCCTACACTCTGGAGGGCGCGGAGGACCGTGCCCGCGGCACCTCGGTGGTACTGCACCTCTCCGAGGAAGGGAAGGAGTATCTGGACTCTGCCGCTCTGCGCGCGGTGCTGGACAAATACTGCGCCTTTATGCCGGTTGCTATCTTCTTCGAGGACGGTAGCGAGGCGAAAAAGGATGAGGATGGAAATCCTCTTCCTCCCGAGCCGGTCAACGACACCCAACCGCTGTGGATGCGCCCTGCCTCCGAGTGTACCGAGGAGGAGTACAAGGCCTTCTACCGTCAGGTCTTCGGCGACTACCGCGAGCCGCTGTTCTGGATCCATCTCAACGCCGATTACCCTCTGAATTTCAAGGGCATCCTCTATTTCCCGCCCCTGCGCAGCGAGTACGACAATATGGAAGGGCAGGTCAAGCTCTACTACAATCAGGTCTTCGTTGCCGACAACATCAAGGAGGTCATTCCCGAGTATCTTCTGATGCTCCGCGGCGTGCTGGATTGCCCCGAGCTGCCCCTGAACGTCTCCCGCTCCTACTTGCAAAACAGCGGCTACGTTTCCAAGATCTCCGCTCACATCGTCAAAAAGGTAGCGGATAAGCTCAACTCGCTGTTCAACACCGAGCGGGAGAAGTATGAGGGATTTTGGGAGGACATCAAGCTCTTCGTGGAATACGGCTGCCTCCGCGACCGCAAGTTCTACGACCGAGTTGCCCCCTCGCTCCTGCTGCCTCTCACCGAGAACGGAAAATTCGAGACGGTGGACGAGGCACTGGACGCCGCCAAGCAGACCCACGAGGGCAAGCTCTACTACGCCACCGATAAGGTCTCGCAAGCTCAATATATTTCGCTCTTTGAAGAGAGAGGCATCAAGGTCTACCTGCTCAGCGGGCCGCTGGAGATGCAGTATATGAGCCTTTTGGAGGACGGCAAGAAGTGCAAGTTTCTCCGCATCGACGCCGACGTTGCCGATGCGCTCAAGGGAGACGGCGAGGGAATGGAAAACGCCGAGCTGGCAGAGCTGTTCAAAAAGGTCAGCGGCAACGACCGTCTGAAGGTCAGCTTCGAGACTCTTGCCGACGAGGGCGTTCCCGCGCTTCTGAATCTGTCCGAGCAGTCCAGACGCTACGAGGATATGATGCGCTACTACAGCCGCGGCGAGTCGGTGGCAATGCCCGCCATGACCGAGGCTACGCTGGTGCTCAACGCTAACTCTCCTCTGATCCGCCGTCTGGCCGAGGTCTCCGACGATACTGCCCGCGAGAGCGCCGCCGCTCAGATCTGGTCGCTGTCCCTGCTCTCTCAAAGACAGCTTACCGCAGAGGAACTGAGAGCATTCCTGAAACAGAGCTATCGCACGCTGGGCGATGCGCTGGAGAAGCTGTAAGCTATGGACGAATTCACCGTCATTGCCGAAAATCTGGCCGACGCCGACCGACTGCTTTCCGACGGCTGGAAGCTAAGGCGCTCCCATCTTGCAGAGCTGGCAGAGCAGCTGCAAAAGCAGCTCCGGAAACGGGCGGAGGAAGGTGAAGAGACCGAGCAGCTCCTGACCTCTCTGTACGGGGAGTTCAAGGAACGGCTGGACGGCTGTGCGCCCGTCTCCGAGACGAAGGAGCTGGCGAGTGCAGTCTCGCTGTTTACCCGATTGGAGTTGTGCCGTACGTTAGCAGAGCAGAGTGCCGGGGAGAGCGTTCCGCTTTACTCAGAGCCTCATCCGGTCGTCGCATATTTCCAAAATCCCTATGCGGGACGGATTCTTCAGTGCGTTACCGATTTGCTTCCGGGTGCGGAGGCGGCAGATGCGGAGGACTATTCCGACGCCTGCGAAGGCACTGCGGAGGGGCGTTACGATTTTTGCCTGCTTCCCGTAGAGAGCGCAGGCGACGGCGTGATGAACCGTTTCGCACAGCTGATCGGTCGCTACGACCTCTTCACCGTGCTGATCTGCCATCTGGAGCTGTCGGAGGAGGAATATATCCGCTTTGCTTTGCTGTCTGCGTCGCCCTGCAAGCTGGAGGAAGCGGACCGTCTGAAGCTGAGGGTCGTCCCGGGCGAGGAGCGTCTGTGGGAGCTGTTACTGGCTTGTCAGACCTTCGGGGCTGAGCCGGACGGCTGCAGATCGCTGCCGGGAGAGGAAACGGAGATCTACGAGTTGACCCTGCAGGTGCAGGGCGCCGACGTAGCGGCGCTGACCTGCTATCTGAGTCTCGGTTGGTCGCGCTCCACCGTCACGGGCTATTATCGCCAGATCTCCCTGCCCGTGAGAACCGAAAAGGAATTACTGTATTGAAAACGATCGGCTGTTTAGCCGGAAAGGATAAAAAATGAAGCAAATCAATTACAAAACCAGCGGAGTATGTTCCCGCGAGATCAAAATCGAGGTGGAGGACGGCGTCATCACCTCCTGCGCCTTCGTCGGCGGCTGCCACGGCAACACCCAGGGCGTTGCGGCTCTGGTGGTCGGCATGAAGACCGAGGACGCTATCGCCAAACTGTCGGGCATCGATTGCCGCGGCAGAGGTACATCCTGCCCCGATCAGCTGGCAAAGGCTCTGAAAGAAGCGGCAGAATAATTATCTTCAAGCAAATCACATTCGAGTAGAGAGGGTACACCAATGAATTACAGAGAAACTTACGAGAGCTGGCTGTCGTCCGACCGAATCGACGAGGCGACTAAGGCCGAACTGCTTTCCATCAGGGACAACGAGGAAGAGGTCAAGTTCCGCTTCATCGGACTGCTGGCCTTCGGCACGGGCGGTCTGCGCGGCACCATGATGGCAGGCACTAACGCCATGAATCCCTACACCGTAGCCCACGCTACCCAGGGCTTTGCCAATCTGATCCTGCGCGAGGGCGCGGCAGAGCGAGGTGTGGTCATCGGCAGAGACTCCCGTAACAACAGCGAGCTGTTTGCCAGGATCACCGCAGAGGTGTTGGCGGCCAACGGCATTAAGGTCTATTTCTTCGACGCGCTCCGTCCCACTCCCGTGCTGTCCTTCGCCATCCGCGAGCTTGGCTGCATCGGCGGCGTGAATATCACCGCTTCTCACAATCCCAAGGAGTATAACGGCTACAAGGCGTATTGGGAGGACGGCGCACAGCTTTCTCTGGAGCAGGCAGACCTGGTCTCCTCGTACATCGTCGCCACCGATCTGCTCACCGGCGTCAAGCAGGTGAACTTCGACGAAGCGGTTGCCGACGGCAGGATCACCGTCGTGGGTGCCGAGATCGACGATGCCTTCATCGCCAACGTCACCGCACAGCGGGTGGACGTCAACGCCATCCCCGCCGTTGCCGACGAGCTGAAGATCGTCTACACCCCTCTCCACGGCACCGGCTACCGTCTGGTTCCCGAGGTGCTGCGCCTGTGCGGCGTGAAGCATCTCTACACCGTCTGGCAGCAGATGGTGCTGGACGGCGATTTCCCCTCGGTAGCATCTCCCAACCCCGAATACCCCGAGACCCTTGCATTGGGCGCAGAGCTGGCGAAAAAGGTCGGCTCCGATTTGGTCATTGCCACCGACCCCGACGCTGACCGCTGTGGCATCATGGCGCGCAACACCGAAGGGGAGTTCGTCTGCATGACCGGTAACCAGATCGGTTCGCTGCTGCTGGACTATATTCTCACCGCTTACGAGAATACCGGCACTATGCCCGAAGGCCCCTATGCGGTCAAGACCATCGTGACCACCGAGCTGGCCACCAAGATCTGCGAGGCGCACGGCGTGGACATCTACAACGTGCTTACCGGCTTCAAGTTCATCGGCGAGGTCATCAAGAACCACGACGACGTGGGCGACGGACACTATCTCTTCGGCTTTGAGGAGTCCTACGGCTATCTGAAGGGCACCTACGCCCGGGACAAGGACGCCGTTGTGGCAGCTATGCTGATCGCCGAAATGGCCGCCTACTACAAAAAGCAGGGCATGACCCTCTACGACGCTCTGATGGCCATGTACGACAAGTTCGGTTATTATGCCGAGGGCACCGTTAACGTGACCATGAGGGGCCTGGACGGTCAGGCCAAGATGCAGGCGCTGATGGAGGGCATCCGCAAGAATCCTCCCGCCGAGTTGGGCGGCATGAAGGTCGTCGAGATGCGGGATTACAAGACCGAGACCATCACCGATCTGGTGACCGGAGAGAAAAAGCCCACCGGTCTGCCGGTATCCAACGTCCTTTACTTTAAGACCGAGGGTGGCAACGTAGTGGTCATCCGTCCCTCGGGCACCGAGCCTAAGATCAAGCTGTATCTGCTGGTCAACGGCAAGTGCAAGAGCTGCTGTACGGCTACTATGGAGGCGTTTAAGGCGAGCGTTTCCGAATGGACGAAGTAACCTCCCTTTATTTCCTGAGCCGAGATGCGTTCCCGGGCGGAGGTAATAATCAATTTGCCGCGCATTCGTAAAATTATTTAACAATTTTACACGGATTTAACAGATAGTCACTTTTGGATTTTACACGTATACGATATACTGTGTAGCAGAAGTATAAAATGCAGATGTGCTGATTAAGGAGCCAAAAATGGATTGGATTTTTAACGTAATTTCGCTACTGGGCGGTCTTGCCTTCTTCCTCTACGGTATGAGCGTCATGTCGGGCGGTTTGGAATCGCTGGCCGGCAGTAAGCTGGAGCAGATTCTCCGCGGAATGACCTCTAACAAGGTCAAAGCAATGCTGCTGGGTCTCGGCATTACCGCCGTGATTCAGTCTTCCTCCGCCACCACCGTTATGCTGGTGGGTCTGGTCAATTCCGGCGTAATGGTGCTGGGACAGACCATCGGCGTCATTCTGGGCGCCAACATCGGAACCACCGTTACCGCGTGGATCCTGTCGCTGACCAGCGTTGAGCTGGGCGGCAGCGAGATGAATCCTTGGGCGGCATTTGCGCTCAAAATGCTCAAGCCCTCTTCTTTCACGCCTATTCTGGCACTGATCGGCATCGTGATTATCATG
>CAZFJJ010000061.1:8521-9922 GCA_964519075.1 uncultured Lachnospiraceae bacterium | reverse complement strand
CAAACCAAAGTCTTGACAAGCAGACCGATTTGTGCTAAACTGTTACCGTATCATTCTAATCCAAGGTTTGAAAGGCGTTTTATGAAGATTATTATCGTCGGAAACGGAAAAACCGGTTTCTATTTGGCCGATCAGCTATCCAAGGACGGGCACGACGTCACCGTCGTGGATAAAGACCCTGTACAGTTGCGCAAAAGTGACAATACGCAGGACGTCATTACCTATACCGGCGACGCGCTGGATGCGGAGATCCTGCGGGAAGCGGACGTTGCCGCTACCGATCTGTTGATCGCACTTACCTCCTCCGATCAGACGAACCTACTGTGCTGTATGCTGGCTCGGGAGCTGGGCACACCGCACACCATTGCCCGCGTCCGCGACCCCAAGCTTCTGCAGGGGCTTTCGGTTATGTGGAATACGCTGGGACTTTCGCTGTCGGTCAATCCTGAGCTGGAGGCCGCTACCGAAATCTCCCGCCAATTGATCCTGCCCGCCGACGTAAAAGTGGACTTTTTCGCCAAGGGTCGAATAGAAATGGTGGAATACACCATTCCCGACGGTTCTCCCCTTTGCGGCATTCGCCTGCCGCAGCTGAACCAAAAGCTCAAGATGCAGATCTTGGTCTGTGCCGCCGTGCGGAGCGGAGAGGTTCTGATCCCCGACGGATCTTATACCATCACCGCAGGCGACAGAATCGGTATCGCCGGTAGCCCTGCTGAGATCGCAAAATTTTTCCGCTTGATAGATCCTGCCCGTAAAAAAGCCAAAACCGTCGTGATCGTGGGCGGCAGTACGGTCAGCTACTACCTGTCACGCCTATTAGACGAGAACAATCTGCGGGTCTGCATCGTAGAAAAAGACAAGGAGCGCGCCGAATATCTTGCCGACGTTCTCCCCCACACCGCCGTTACCTGGGGGGACGGCTCCGACGAAGAGATGCTGCGCGAGGAAGGTCTGGACGATGCGGACGCCCTGGTGGCGCTGACCGCTATGGACCAGGAAAATATCGTCATCTCCATGAGCGCGCAGGCTCGGGGCGTGGCAAAGGTCATCACCAAGATCGATCATACCCAGCTTTCGGGCATCATAACAAAGGTGAATATCCGCAACGTAGTGACTCCCCATCTGATCGCAGCAGCGCAGGTACGGCGCTACGTCCGCGCTATGCAATCGTCGCTGGGCAGTAACGTGGAAGCCCTCTCCTCCATTATGGACGGCAGAGCGGAAGCGTTGGAATTTAAGGTCACAGATGCCTTCCCCGGCATCGGCATCCCACTGAGAGAGCTGCGCCCAAAAAAAGGGTATCTGATCGCTTGTATCATCCGCAAGCGGCAAACGATTTTCCCCCGCGGTGACGACTCTATCCACCCCGGCGACAGCGTGATCGTGGTCACCACCCAC
>CAZFJJ010000061.1:0-8511 GCA_964519075.1 uncultured Lachnospiraceae bacterium | reverse complement strand
ACTCAATAATTTGGGCGATATTCTGTCGTAACAACTTAGTTTTGACGGAAGGGATCTGTTGATTTGAATTTTCCTCTGGTTTTTCGGATGGTGGGCTGGGTACTGATCGTCCTTGCGGCGCTTCTTTGTCTACCGCTGCTCTGTGCGGTCTGCTACAGCGAAAGCATCCTGCCGTACCTCTATACGATTTTAATTTCAGGCGGACTGGGCACGCTTGCCGTCCTCTTCATCCGTCCCCGCAAAAAAGCACTCTATGCTCGCGAGGGTTATCTCACAACCGCGCTGACCTGGATCGTGGTGTCGCTGGTGGGCTGTTTGCCCTTCATTTTCAGCGGTGCGATCCCTCGCTTCGTCGACGCTTTTTTCGAAACGGTGTCGGGCTTCACCACCACCGGCTCCACCATCCTATCCAACGTGGAGGTTCTGCCGAGAGGTATCCTCTTCTGGCGCAGCTTCACTCACTGGATCGGCGGCATGGGCGTTATCGTCTTTATCATGGCGATCCTCCCATCGGCGGGAAGCGGATCCGTCCATATTATGAAGGCCGAGGTCCCCGGTACCACATTTGGTAAGGTTGCTCCTAAACTGAAGGTCACCGCGAAATGGCTGTACTACATCTATATTTCGCTTACCGTTATTATGATCGGTTTCCTGCTGGGCGGAGGGATGTCGCTCTTCGACTCCCTCGTCCACGCCTTCGGAACGGCAGGCACCGGCGGGTTCTCGGTCTATAATTCCAGCATTGGTCACTACAACAATCTCTATTTTGAGATCGTCATCACCGTGTTCATGCTGCTGTTCGGCGTTAACTTCAACGTTTTCTTTCTGCTACTCCTGCGGGATTTCAAATCGGTACTGAAAAGCGACGAAATGTGGACCTATTTGGGCATCGTGGCGGGTGCTTCTCTCCTGATCGCAAGCAACATCGTATCGCTCTACGACAATTTCGCAGAGGCACTGCGGTATTCCTCCTTCCAAGTAGCATCCATCATTTCCACCTCAGGCTTTGCAACTGCCGATTACTGTCAATGGCCGATGTTCTCGCAAATCATTCTGGTGTTACTGATCTTCTGCGGTGCCTGCGGCGGATCCACCGGCGGCGGCTTCAAGGTCACCCGCATCCTGCTGATATTCAAAAAACTCCGACGGGATCTGCACAGAATGGTACATCCCCGCTCGGTGGAAAGCATCCGTCTCAACGGCAAGCAGGTAGACGAAGCCACGCTGAGCGATCTTTCGGCGTACACCATGGCGTATTTTGCTTTGGGAGCGGCAGGATTGTTGCTCGTCTCGATGGACACTGCCGACTTCGCAACCGGCTTCACCGCCGTGGCCACCTGCCTGAACAACATAGGCCCCGGCATCGGCGCAATAGGCCCCACCGGAAACTTCGGATTCTTCGCAGACGGCACCAAATACGTCCTGTCGATCCTGATGCTCTTCGGCAGACTGGAGATCTTCCCGCTTCTGCTGACCTTCTGTCCGGTTTTGTACCGAAAGAAATAAATCTCACCGCCTGCCCGTTACGGACAGGCGGTTTTTTGGCATATTTGCCAAATCGGCTCGGTGTGTTTTGTGGAATTTGGAGAAAATATGTGGCCGTTCAAACAATTTCCGGAAAAATCTTGACTTTTATATGTACGCGATATATAATAATTATGAACAAGCAAAGTCTCGCAGCGACTTTGCCCAATTTATTCAGGAGGATATTATGAAAAAACTTCTTGCAACAATTCTTGCAGCTTCTACTGTGCTCTGCATGGCTCCCGCTCTTGCTGTCAGTGCAGAAGAGGCTCCCGTTCTCGTTGACGGTCTGACTCAGACCTCTTACCACATGGCTGCTAAAACTTCCGCTTGGGATGATGCTTACAAGTGGCTGAGGGGTAAGGAAAGAGATAACGCTCAGACCAACTACGATGACATGAAGAGATTTGATACCACTCTTCCCGACCTGCTGTACTGGTCCTATAAAACCAACGCTGAATCAAAAACCGTAACCGACTTCCAGCTGACCAGCGACGGCCTGGCTATTGAGTTGGGCGCCCCTAACGGCAATAACTATCTGCTCAACTGGAAGGGTACGATGACCGCAGCTAAAGACGTAACCTTTACCTTAGTTGCCAACAAGATCGACAACGGCTTCGTTTTCGAGCTGGACGGCACTCGCTACTACGAATGGTGGGGTTCCTCCCACTGGTTTGACGGCGACGGCGACCGCCTGCCCGCTGAAACCTCTATCACCGTAAAGGCCGGTGAAACCTACGAGGTTGAAGCATGGTTCCTGGAGCTCACCGGCGGTGACGTCCTGGCTGTAGGCGCTTACGAGGGCGATTCCACCGATCTCAAGTCCTTGGCAGACCTTGGCCTGACCTTTGACCTGACCGTCGATTGCTACCACGCAGACGTTGACCGTTGGGGCTCCAACGATCACGAATCGCACCCCTATGTAAACGCATTCCGCAATAACTGTGCTAACCTGAAGGGTACCGGTGCAAACGGTCAGTTCCAGGGCGGTAACGGCGCGCAGTGTATTGAAGACAACTTCAATTACCACGAAACCATCGACGCTCTGATCGAAGCTTCCAAGCAGATCGGCGGCGACGTGATCACTCCCCTCATCAGCACCTGGACTCCTGCCGTCAACGACGAGTCCTACCTGAACATCTACAACGGTTATGTAACCGTCCCTGAGACCGGTTACTACCTGTTCGGCTGTGCACAGGTTGACAACGGTTTCTATATGGAAATCGACGGCAAGACAGTATTCGAAATGTGGGCAAACGGCACTTGGCAAGATAACGAAGTGGATACATGGTACACCACTCCTATCAAGTTGGAAGCCGGCAAGACCTATTCTCTGTACGCTGCATTCCTGGAAATGGACGGCGGCAACCTTTTGGAACCCATCGTGAAGTACTCCGCTACCGAAGATTTCTCCGCAGCAGAGTCTAAGGACATGAACAATGTTCTGACCTACCAGACCACCGTTCCTACTAACACCGATATGCTCGCTCCTGACGTAGCTGCCACCATCGTAGCAGACGGCACCGATCTCACCTCTACGGTTGATACGAACACCGTTAAGTGCTCTACCTCTACTTGGAATGACGGTGCAGTTACCAACATCTTCGACAACGACCTTGCAACCAAGGTAGGTTCCAGCGTTGGCGACAACTTCGGTACTACCATCACTTGGCAGACCACTGAGGCTACTACCGTGACCCATTACTCGATCACCACCGCCCTCGACGATGTTAATTATCGCCGTATTCCCACCGGTTGGGCTCTGTCCGGCTCCAACGACGGTGTAAACTACACCGTTATCGACTACGTTACCCGTGGCATGACCGGTTTGGGCTGCGCTTCCAACCAGACGGCTACTTACGAAGTTGAGTCTCCCGCAGCTTATACCTACTATAAGCTGGTACTCAACACCTGCTGGTGGGGTGGCGATGCAGTTTCCTTTGCTGAGTTGGATCTCTACAACTACGTTGAACCCGCTCCCGACACCAACGAGCCTACCCCCGCTCCCGACACCAACGAGCCTACCACTAACGTTCCCCAGACCGGCGACGCTGTGGTTTACTCCGTCGTAGCTGCAGTTGCAGTTCTTACACTGGGCGTAGTGGTCGTTTCTAAGAAGCGCAGAATCGCTGAATAATCAAACCCGAGCTCCGTTGAATTAGCTGCGATCTCCCAACAGAGCTCAAAAAAAGAATCCCTCCAATCGGAGGGATTCTTTTTTGGTTTATTTCACCAAACCGTGCCGCTTTACTTTGTTGAAAACAGAGAATATGAAGATCGAGAAAAGAAATTTTGCCAAAAACATTGACTTTTTTGTGAACTTGCGATAAAATATTTGTAAACAGAAAATATCGTTTCTGCACTATATTCAAGGAGGTTTTTCACATGAAAAAAATCATCTGCGCAATGCTTGCGCTCCTCACCGTGCTGTGCATGGTTCCCATGATGGCTGTGTCCGCAAGTGCAGCACCCGCGATCACCGTTGACGGCGATCTGTCCGACTGGGAAGGCGTTCACACCCTCAGCGTCGTAGGCTCCGGCGACTGGGAGGGTAAGAAGGTCACCATTTACGGCATTCTGGGCGAGGACGGCCTGTACATGGCTGCCGACGCTTATCACGCAACCTTTGAGACCACTAAAGACAACTGGTGGGAGAACACCAACTTTGAGTTCTTCATCAACAAAAACGGCAACGGCGACAACCAGTGCTGGGTTTCCGCAAAGAATTTCGATCCCAACGGCACTCCCTTCAAGAGCCACGATAAGATGGTTGCCAAGATGACCAACGAAAAGGTCGGCGATCTGTATCACACCACCGTCGAGCTGTTCATGGCTTACAGCGATTTCGACTTCCTGTCCATCGGCGAGGACGACTTCCTGCGCATCGGCGTGGCCTGGAAAACTCCCGGTGACATCAACAACAACGGCGAAGCCAATGGCGGCAACAACGACGAATACTGGGTTCCCAAGCTGACCTGGCCCAACAACGCCGACAAGGCACACGTGACCGCAAACGGCATCTTCAACCGTAACGGCGAGAACCTGAAAAACACCGAAGTCGTAGGCGCGAAGGAAGCATCCGAGACTGAAGAAGGTTACACTGGTGATACCGTTTGTACGGATTGCGGCGCAGTCGTTGCAAATGGTGAAACGATCCCCGTAAAGGCTCCCGCTACCGAGAACACCTCTCCCAAGACCGGTGACGCGTTAAACGTCGCGTTGGTGCTGTCTCTGATCGCGCTGGCACTGTCCGTATCTCTTGTATTCAAGAAGCGTTCGATCACCGAATAACGATTCACGATCTGCCCCGTTGCGGTTTAAAATAACCGTTAGGTTCCATACCCAACGGGCATAGCCCAAACTCTAATTGCAAGCAGAAAGAGAGAACAGCTCGGTCATGCACCGAAATGTCCTCTCTTTTCTGTTAGGGGAGCGTATTTTGATTATAATTCTTCCGCTTCGTGAGCTTTAAAGCCTTCACCAAGCACCTCGCTGGCGGGCGTGACGATCAGGAAGGCAGCCGAGTCCTCTGCTTTCACAATATCACGGATCTTCGGAGACAACTGCTTGCGCGCGACGCAAAGCAATACTTGTTTGGGTGCGCCGGTATATGCGCCTTCTCCGTGCAGATAGGTAACACCCAGCTCCAATTCCTCCAGAATCCGATTGGCAATCTCGTTCGGACGCTGGGAAACGATATAGAAGAGCGTTCCGCCCTCCGCACCGTACAACACCTTATCTAACAACACGCTGGAAACCACCAACGCCACCGCGGCGTACAGCGCAGATTCCACGCCGCCCAAAACCGGGATCGTGCACAAAACCACCGCAACGTCGGTTGCCATATAGATCGCGCCGGTTCGCAGATGGCGGAATTTCTTGCGCAGTAGCTTGACCACGATATCCATTCCGCCCGTAGTGCCGCCGCTGCGGAAGACGATACCCATGCCGATAGACAGTCCCGCGCCGCCTGCAAGTGCAGCCAACAGCGTGTTATCCGTCAGCAGCCGATTCTCCATCAGCCGTGCGATCACGTCCACCATCAGAGACGAGATTACCGTAGTATACACCGTAGAGAGCAGGAATTTGCGTCCGAACGCGACCATTCCTACGATCAAAAGCGGAATGTTGAGCAGCAAGATCCAAGTGCCGGTCTCCAAAAACGGCAAAAGTCGGCTGAGCATGATCGCGATACCGCCCACGCCTCCGGGTGCAAGACTGTGGGGGTCCAAAAACAGCGCGATCCCCGCCGAATACACCGCCGCACCCACGGTGAGTCCGATCAATTTTTTTAGCATAGTGTTCGTGAAGGACTTTTTGTAAGAAGTCCTCCAAACCTCCCAAGAATTTTTATGAAGCCCCGCAAATATTTGCGGGGCGAATTGTAATTATAGTCAGTATATGTAGTTTACAAATGAATATCAACCCCCCTCCTCGCCTCGCAAGTATTTGCGGGGCGAGAAGAAGCTTTTGAAGATTCCAAAGAAACTTTTTTCAAAAAGTATCTTTGGCCGCCGGAGGCTTCAATTCTCTTTCGGCGTAATGCGGGGCACCCAGGGACAGGGGAGGTCGGGGGTACGGTAGGTGGGAGCCGCCCACTTGACGGCGTTGCGGATAACCGTCTGTACGTCGGGGATGTAGTAGGTGGGGTAGGTTTCGTGACCGGGCTGGAAATAGAAGATCTTGCCGTGGCCGCGCTGATAGATACAGCCGGAGCGGAACACCTCGCCGCTGTCGTACCAACCGATCATCAAAAGCTTATCGGGCTCGGGAATGCCGAAGGGCTCGGTGTACATTTCCTCGTGCGGGATCTCAATGTAACGATCCAGTCCCGCCACGATGGGGTGAGAGGGATCGCAGATCCAAACGCGGCAGAAGTCGCCGTCCTCGCGCCAGTTGACGTTGCAGGTAGTACCCATCAGGTAGCGGAAAGGCTTGGAGTGGTGTCCGGAGTGCAGAACGACGAAGCCCATACCCTTCAGCACGCTCTCCTGCACGCGGTGAGCGACCTCGTCGGGCACCATATGATGAGCAACGTGTCCCCACCAGATGAGCACGTCGGTGTCATCCAGCACGTCCTGGGTCAGACCGCATTCGGGATCGTCCAGCGTTACGGTGCGAACGCTGATCTCGTCGGAGCGAAGAAAATCGGCGATAGCTGCGTGCATACCGTTCGGGTAGATCTTCTTCACGTTCTCGTCGTTCTTTTCGTGAACGAATTCGTTAAAAATCGTAACTTTAATCATAATATCCTCCTGTCGCTAAGCGAAGCTGCCGATCTTTTCGCACACGGCAACGAATCATCTTTCCATTATTGTAGCATATTCTTCTCATTCTGTCAAGTATACAAAAAAATATCTTGCAATCGTCAGCGATCTGTGTTATAATAAAAGCATCTTTTTTGAAAATACCCGCAAAGGAGCAATATACATGATCAAACTGACCAAATCCGGCGTTTTTTATGAAAACGGCAGCATTTCCGACAAATCTTATCTACCCGCATCCGACGCCAAGAAGAACACGATGGCGTATTCTATCCTCACTTCCCACAACACCTCGGGCAATGACGACAAGCTGAAGATCAAATTCGACGCAATGGCGTCCCACGACATCACCTATGTGGGTATCATCCAAACCGCCCGCGCGTCGGGTCTGAAGAAATTTCCTCTGCCCTACGTTCTCACCAACTGCCACAACTCGCTGTGCGCGGTAGGCGGCACCATCAACGAGGATGACCATATGTTTGGTCTATCTGCCGCAGAAAAGTACGGCGGTATCTTCGTGCCCCCTCATCAGGCGGTCATCCACTCCTATATGCGTGAGTCCTTCGCAGGCTGCGGCAAGATGCTGCTGGGCTCAGACTCTCACACCCGTTACGGTGCCATCGGCACCATGGCGATCGGTGAGGGCGGCCCCGAGCTGGTGAAGCAGCTGCTGGGCAGAACCTACGACATCGTTTACCCCGAAGTCATCGCAGTCAAGCTCAGCGGCAAGCCGAAGATCGGCGTAGGTCCTCAGGACGTTGCCATCGCCCTGATCGGCGCGGTGTTCGCGTCGGGCTTCGTAAAGAACAAGGTGCTGGAGTTCATTGGCGAGGGCGTACACAACCTGCCTATGGAGTTCCGTAACGGCATTGACGTAATGACCACCGAGACCACTTGCCTCTCCTCCATCTGGGAGACCGACGAGCAGACCGAGGCATATCTCGCCCTCCACGGCAGAGCGGCAGACTACAAGAAGCTCTCCCCCGCTTCCCCCGCCTACTACGACGGCATGGTGGAGATCGATCTTGACAAGGTTGAGCCTATGATCGCTCTGCCCTTCCATCCCTCCAACGCATACACCATCAAGGCGTTTTTGAAAAACGCTCCCGCGCTGCTGGCAAAGTGCGAGGCAGACGCAGTCAATCAGCTGGGCATCCCCGAGGGACGGCTAAACCTGCAGTCCAAGTTCGTGGACGGAAAGTTCTACGTAGATCAGGGCGTCATCGCAGGCTGTGCTGGCGGCACCTTTGACAACCTCATCGCCGCCGCCGACATCCTCCGCGGCGCATCCACCGGTGCAGGAAAATTCTCTCTGTCGGTCTATCCCGCCTCCCAGCCCGTGATGCTGGAGCTGATCCGTGCAGGCGCGGCAGCCGACCTCATCTCGGCAGGTGCGACCCTCCGCTCTGCCTTCTGCGGTCCCTGCTTCGGTGCAGGCGACGTTCCCGCCAACGGCGGTCTGTCCATCCGTCACTCCACCCGAAACTTCCCCAATCGCGAAGGCTCCAAGCCCGGCGACAATCAGATCGCGGCGGTTGCCCTTATGGACTCCCGCTCCATCGCCGCTACTGCGGCAAACGGCGGCGTGCTGACCCCCGCCACCGAGCTGGACGTGTCCTACACCGCTCCCTGCTATCACTTCGACAAGACCGTATACGATAACCGCGTTTACAACGGCTACGGCAAGGCAAAGCCCGAGACCGAGCTGGTCTTCGGCCCCAAC
>CAZFJJ010000060.1:0-10101 GCA_964519075.1 uncultured Lachnospiraceae bacterium | reverse complement strand
CCCGGCGGCTGTGACTTCGGCAAACGACCCATTGACCAGCACGTCAAGGGCTTTGAGGCGCTGGGCGCTACCGTTGACGAGGGCAGCGACGGTCTGCTGTCCGCCAAGGTAGGCGAGCAGGGACTGAAAAGCGGCAACATCTTCTTCGACGTGGTCTCGGTGGGCGCGACCCTGAACGTCATGATGGCAGCGGTCACCGCTCCCGGACAGACTATCATCGAAAACGCCGCCCGCGAGCCGCACATCGTTGACCTGGCCAACTTTCTCAACACCTGCGGTGCCCGCATCAGCGGCGCAGGCACAGACACCATCAAGATCAAGGGCGTTACCGAGCTGCACGGCTGCTCCTACGCCATCATCCCCGATATGATCGAGGCAGGCACTTACATGGTCGCCGTAGCCGCCGCCAGCGGACAGGTGAAGATCAACAACGTCATCCCCAAGCACTTGGAATCGGTCACCGCCAAGCTGGAGGAGATGGGCGTTTCGGTAGAGGAGCTGGACGACGCCGTAGTGGTCACCCGCACCGAGCCTCTGCAAAAGTGCAATATCAAGACCCTGCCCTACCCGGGCTTCCCCACCGATATGCAGCCTCAGTTCTGCGCGCTCTTCTGTCTGTCAGAAGGCGTGTGCCATCTGACCGAGGGCGTCTGGGACAACCGCTTCCGCTACGTTGACGAGTTGCGCCGTCTGGGCGCCGACATTGAGGTCAACGGCAAGACCGCCACCGTCCACGGCGGCGCGCCTCTTCACGGCACCTCTGTTCGTGCGGTAGACCTGCGCGGCGGTGCCGCTATGGTCATCGCGGGGCTGGCCTCCGAGGGCGAGACCATTGTGGAGGACATCCACCTGATCGCCCGTGGCTACGACAATCTGGAAGGCAAGCTGGCCGGCGTCGGTGCCGACATCTGCCGCGTGGTCTATCCCGACCCCTTCATCAAAGTGAACTGATCAACCTGATTAAAGGACAGAAAGGAGTTTGTCAGACCGACAAGCTCCTTTCGGTAATTCTATGAAAACACTCACCGTAGGTGCCAACGACGCAGGGCAGCGTCTGGACAAGTTTCTCACCAAAACGCTGAAGCATCTGCCCACGTCCATGCTGTACAAGGGCATCCGCACCAAAAAGATCAAGGTCAACCGCAAACGCGCCGAGATCGGACAGATGCTGTCCGCCGGCGACACGGTGGAGCTTTTCCTCCCTCCCGATCTGCTGGGCGAGGACCAGTCCGTCCCCGCTTTTATGAAGCTCACGCCCCGTCTGGATATCGTCTACGAGGACGAGCACATCCTGCTCCTCAACAAGCGGGCGGGACTGATCGTCCATTCCGACGCCGAGGAGGACACCAACACGCTGATCTCCCACGTACAGGCCTATCTCTACCGCAAGGGCGAGTACGATCCTGCTGCCGAGCAGTCCTTCGCCCCCGCGCTGGTCAACCGCATCGACCGCAACACCGGCGGCATCGTCATCGCCGCTAAAACCGCCGAGGCACTGCGGGTGCTCAACCAAAAGGTGCGGGATCGGGAGATCGAGAAAAACTATCTCTGCGCCGCCCACGGCATTTTCGATAAGAAGGAAGGGCTCCTGACCGGCTGGCTCACCAAGGACGGCGACAAAAATCTGGTGACAGTCTACCGGGATCGCCCCCGCGATCCCGAAGCGCGGATGATCAAGACCGGCTATCGGGTGCTGAAGGAGAAAAACGGGCTGTCCCTATTGGAGGTCGACCTGCTCACCGGGCGCACCCATCAGATCCGCGCCCATCTGGCGTCCATTGGTCATCCCCTGCTGGGGGACGGCAAGTACGGCGTCAATCGCGCCGACCGTGCCAAGGGCTACAAGTTCCAAGCCCTCTACTCCCGGGCGCTGACCTTCCGCTTCACCACCGACGCAGGCGCGCTGGAATACCTCAACGGCAAACGGTTTGAAGTCGATCCCGCGCAGATCTGGTTTTTGGAGGAATTTCAATGATCTGGATATTGCTGATTGCCGGCGGCATCCTCACCGCCCTGACTCAAATGGTGGATTGGCTCTCGCCCTTCGCTTTTCTTTCCATGATCCCCGCCGTGATCGCGCTCTGTCGCGCCACCGAGCAGAGGATGCGCTTTCGCAAGGTCTATCTCATCGGGCTGGCCTATGTCCTGCCCTACTTCCTCACGGTCTTTCATTGGTTCTTCTACCTCTACCCCATGGAATTTCTCGGCGTGACCGAGGGCTACGCCCTGCTGATCGTCGTCACCTGCTGGCTGGGGCTCTCCCTCCTGCAGGGGACTACCTTCGCGTTCTTCGGCATCTTCTTCCGCCAGTGCTCGGCGCGTCCTAAGCTGATGCCGATCCTCTTCGCCGCCGTCTGGACCTTCTCGGAATGGCTTCAGACCCTGACCTGGGCAGGCGTGCCCTGGGCGCGGCTCGCCCTCTCCCAGACCGACAGCCTCGCCATGATCCAGTCGGCGAACCTCTTCGGCTCGCTGTTCGTGGGATTTCTCATCGCGCTGGTCAACGGCATCCTGGGCTACGCCGTCTACCGTCTGCTGGAGTTCGGAGACGGTCTGCGGATCACCTCGGTCAGCGGCGAGTGGAAGCGGCTGATCCCCGCCGCCCTGCTGTCGATTGCCATGATCGCCGCCAATCTGGGCTACGGTGTCATCTCCATCGCCGTCGATCGGACGGGCGAGGAGGATAGCACCCTCTCGGTAGGGCTGATCCAGGGCAACGTCGCCTCGGGCGAAAAGTGGGATGAAGATGCAGAGGATCCTCTGGATCTCCATCTGCGCCTGTCCGAGGAGGCGGTGGAGGCAGGTGCTACCGACGTGATCCTTTGGGCGGAGACGGTTATCAACTACCCCATCAAGAATTATCCCTACGCGATAGATCGCATCTCCGCCTTCGCCGTGCAGCATAACGTCCACCTGTTCGTGGGCACCTTCGAGAGGATCGACGGCAAGAGCTACAACGCCATCCTCTGCTTCTTCCCCGATGGCAGCGTGGAGGAGACCCCCTACGGCAAGCAGCATCTGGTTCCCTTCGGGGAATATTTGCCGATGGAAAGCTTCATCCGCGCAGTCCTGCCTCAGCTTGCCGAGCTGAATATGTTCTTGTCCCCCCTCACGCCCGGGGAAGACCCGGCGATCCTGGATACCGAGTACGGCAAGATCGGGCGGCTGGTCTGCTTCGACTCTATCTACGAGCCGCTGGCGCGCCGATCTACTGCCGACGGCGCAGAGATCCTGCTCCTTTCCACCAACGATTCCTGGTATCTGGATTCCCCTGCGGTCTATCAGCACAACGCCCACGCCCAGCTCCGCGCCGTGGAGAACGGACGCGCCATCCTGCGCTCGGCCAACACCGGTATCTCCTCGCTGATCACCCGCCACGGGCAGGTCACCGACTATCTGGAGCCGCTGGTGGAGGGCGTGGTGGTGGGCAGCGCCGTCACCTCCACCCACCGCACGCTCTACTCCTATATCGGCGATCTGTGGGTCGCCCTCTGCTTCGGCTTTATGCTGTTCGAGGCGGGCACGCGGATCGGTCGGTGGATCGGCCAAAAACGCCGCGCTGTGAATACGGCAGAATAACCTATGAAAACCACCCTCTCCCCCACAAGTTGGGGAAAAGAGGGTGGTTCGTTCTATTGTGCAGTGTACAGCTCCAGCTCTGCAAGCTGGAACTGATCGTAGCCGGAGTAGGCGATCAGGCAGTAATAGCGATACGCTCCCTGCCGATCCGTGTCCACTTCATAGCCGAATTTTTCAAAATTATCGGCATCATACAGCCTTGTGTCGTAGACCGCGTCCAGCGTTACCCAATCGGCATCATAAAAGTCGGTACAGTCTGCAGCCGCTTCGTCGTTGGAGCCCAGCAAAACCCAATACAGCGGTGTCCGATATTGGTACAGCGAAGCGTCGTTGGCGGTAGTGAGCACGTAAGAGACGACCGTTACCTGCTCGGTCGTGGAAAAGAAGAAATACGCAGGCGTATTTCCCGTTGCACCGCAACACTTGCCGGGGCCGCCGCCCTTGATGGAACCGGGAGAAGCATTCGCTTTCAGCGATCCGTCTTCATGGTAATACCACTCGTTTGCATTATCCACGCCGTCAAACAGATGCTCCGCGCCTTCGTTTTCATAGGTCTCGATGCCGGCACAGCGAACGCTGTCCGCATCAACGAGTCCTGCTTCGGTAACGCTCCGCTTCCCTTCCAGCATCGTTTTCAGATAAACGTCGGTATAGCAAACGGAATAGGGCAGATCATCCCAGTCTTCGTAGTATACCGACAGTTTGGCTTCTGGAACCGTCACGTCGATCTCGTCAAAGGTCACCCGCACGGTACTGTCGATCGCCTCGCCATCGGACAACCGGTAGACGGTGGTAATCAGATAGCTTTGCCCGTCCACCTGCATCGTAAGCGTCACGGGAAGATCGGGATTCGCTTCCTCATTCACAAACTTCAAAAAAGCTTCTTTGTCAATCTCGTAGACCGTTCCGCCTTCGGCAAGCTCAAGATAGTTCCGATCCTCCAGCATAAACTCGGGATCCATCGGCAGAATGTTGTACAGATAGCCTGCAAGATCTCCGTCATCATACTCCTCCGAGGGAGCGTCGTAAACCCAATCGAAGAGAACGTCCCGATAAATATACCTCTCGGCTTCCAGATCGGCGTAGGTGATCTCTTGATACTCGCCGTCATCGCTTTCTTGCTTATATCGGAACTTGAGGGCAGAGCCATCCTTGATCATCGTATAACTCACCCTGCGCTCCGTGCATACAGCGGTGGAAGCGTCCACCGTGGTAATATCGTATTCAGCGCAGATCCGGTAGTGCTCGTCATCCAGCAATTTATCATAAAGGGTTTCGGGAGAGATCAATTCCAGCGGTTCGGGCTCGGTCGTTGCGCCAGGCATACAACCAAGCAGAGGAAGCGTCCACAACACTCCCGCCAGTATTCCCGCCACTCGTTTGGACATACCGTTCATATTCTGTGCTCCTTTGCTGATTTGGCTCATTATAGCACAATATCCAATTTTTGTCAAGGCTTTCCTTAGCCCGTGATATACAGCTCCAATTCTGCAAGCTGGAACTGCGTGCCCTGAACGTACTCGACGGCCAGGCAGTAGTAGCGATACTCGCCCGGGTGATCCACCAAAAAACCGTAGGGAGTGAAGTTCAGATCCTCCATACAGCCGCTGATGGGGGAGTCCAACAGCTGCCACGCGGAATAGTCCATGACGGAATCGTAAAACGCATCCCGATCGTTAGTGCCGTACAGCGCAAAGGAATAGGGATTACGGGAGTATTTCGCGCTGTCGTTGCCGGTGGTCAGCACGTAGGCCTCCACCTCCACGAGCACTTCGGTGGCAAAGAAGAAATAGGCTCTTCCGTCGTATACCATGCCCGCGCATTTGCCGGGGCCGCCGCCCTCCATCAGCTCGGGGATCGCCCCCTCCTTCAGCGAACCGTCTTCGTCGAAGTACCACTCGTCGAAGGTATCGATGCCGTCAAACAGTTTATCTACCTTTTCATCGCTGTTCCACGGGGTAAAGCTAAGCGTGTGTAGGGTGAACCGATCGATGATACCCAGATCGGTCAAGCTGACCTTATCCCGCAGCAGCTCATACAGATCGCCGTCGGTGTACACACCGTTGTTGGGCTCATTCTCCGCGTTGGAGCCGCCACCCACGTTACGGCCGCCGGTGTACAGTCGAAGCTCGGACAGCTGGAACTGAGTACCGCTGCAGTAGCCCAGACGCAGAGCGTAATACTGATACTCGCCCCGTTTATCCGCATCGATGAGATAGCCATGCTCCACGAAGTTTTCGGAATAGAGATTGCCGTCCCAAACGTAGTCCAGCACCACCCAATCCTCCATAAACGGATCGTTCGTGCCCAAAAGCTCCCACTCCACGGGATTGCGGTCAGGGAATCTTGCCGTATCGTTTGCGGTGATCAGAACGTAGGTCGTAATCTGCGCAGGCTCCAACAGCGCAAAATAGATGTAGGTATCGTTGTTGGCAGTACGGTCGCCGCCGAATTTGGTCGTGAGACCGTCGAAGAGATTTTCCACTCCCTCGCCCTGCCAAACCGTGATTCCCCAAGTCTCCGCCGAATCGGGATCGACATACACTTGATCCCGATCTGCCAGCAGAGTCAAAAGATCGCCCATCACGTAAGGGCTTTCCACATAGCCCTCCTCGCCACCGCCGATGTCTCCGCTACCGACGTCGCCGCCTTCTTCGGTAAGCTCGGTCGCGTCGGGCAGCTTGACCGTCACGCTTGCAAAGGTGACGGTGATGGCCGCCCGAGTATCGTCAGTACCGTCGGTAATGGCAACGTGGTATACGCTGCCCTCCTTGGTGAGATAGAGCGATACCTTGGCAAGGTCGGCACTCTCGTAGCCGGTCTGCTCTGCCAGCACGTCCTGCTTCATGGCGTAGCGCTTGTTAGGGGCGTCGTAATCGTAGCTGTCGTTGGCAAACAGCACGTCCGACGGGATCGTCATGAAGATCTCGGAGAGGATGATTTCTTCGTTGGCCACCGCCTCGTCTACGTAGTAGAACCACTCGCCGTCCACCTGAGCGTACACCCGACGGTTGTCCAGGTTGAAGTACATATCCTGCTCGTAGGAGCCAAGGTCGCCCATATCCATTTCCAGAAGCATCCGATAGCGGCTGCTCTGCCGCTCCACCAGATAGCTGAGCGTCATCGCCATGCCGTCGGACGATGTGGTAATCAGCGAGTTGACCCGATAGGGGGAGCTGCTCATCTGCGCCGCGATCTCGTCGGGCGTGAAGGCGGGCGGCTCGGGGTTCGAATCACCGTTGTCGGGCGCGGTGGTGACCGTATCGGCGGTCACCGATGTGCCTCCCTCGGGGGGCGTAGAACTGCCGTTACAAGCGGTCAGGGGGGAGGCCAGCATTGCAACGGTCAGCAAACAGAGGAGCGTTCGTTTGAGACTCATATGAATGATTCCTTTCGTATTGCAAGAACGCAGAGCTCCGTACCGCGCCGGCAGACGGTTAATGAGAGGAGTTGGAACCCGTCGGAGGATGACGGCGTTCCCGCCTGCAGTTTTCGCGACACGCGCCACAAGGAAAGCGCTGTCCGCGTCGGGTGCGAAGCTCTGCTTACTCATAATTCCCGCGATCCATGCCTTTTGTTGCACAAAAATTATGAATTTTTCGTAAACAAGCACAAGTGGACGCCACGCAGAGAACTCGGTGGGTGCAAAGCCGTTCCGAGCGAGCCGCCGATGCTCGACCCTATAGGACGGCGCGAAGCTGCTTGCAGCTTCCCTACGCCAGCTCCTTCACCGCCCGACAGAGGGCAATCACGTCCGCCTCGGTGTTATCCATCCCCAAGGACGCCCGCACCGCGCCCCCCTCGGGCGTTCCCAGCAGACGGTGCGCCTCGGGTGCGCAATGCAGTCCCGTGCGGACGGCGATGCCGCGGCGGTTGAGATGCTCCCCCACCCGATCCGCGGAGTATCCGTGAACGCTAAAGAGCAGGATACTCCCCTCGTCGGCGTGAGGCAGATAGACCTGCACCCGCCGCATCCCCGTAAGGATCGCCACCGCCCGTCGCCTGAGCAGCCGCTCCCGATGCTCGATCTCGGCGATTCCAACCTCCCGCACCGCTTCGATCCCCGCTCGGAGCGAGGCAGCGGCAGGTGCGTTCAGCGTTCCCGCCTCCAGCCGCTCGGGGAAAACGTCGGGCATCTCGGGCTCCGTGGAGCGCAGTCCGCTGCCGCCCGACAGCAGAGGGCGCACCTCCTTGGGGTCGATCTCGCCGGAGAAGAGGGCGAACCCGCTTCCGGGAAGTCCGTACAGACCCTTGTGCCCCGGCGCACAGATCACGGCTCTGCCCAGATTGCGGATGGACAGCGGCATCGCACCTGCCGCCTGGGAGGCGTCTGCGATCAGCAAAATCCCCCGCCGTTTACACAGCGCGGCGATCTCGTAGAGCGGCAGCCCCGCCGAGACGACATTGGAGCGCACCGTTACCTCCACCGCGCGGGTGTTGGGGCGGATCATCCGTCCGATCACCGCCGCTACGCTCTCGCCTCGGGGGAAGACGGGGTATGCCTCCACATCCACGCCCATCTCCGACAGATCGTGGAGCGGTCTGCGGACGCTGTTGTGGGCGAGCGCCGAGGTCAGCACGTGATCCCCCGGGCGAAGGAGTCCCTTCAGGGTGAGATTGAGGGCGGCGGTGGCGTTGGGCGTCAGCACCACCCGCTCGGGATCGCCGTCAAACAGCTCCGCCACCGCCTCGCGACAGCGATAGATCTCCTCGGCGGCGGCAAGGGCGAGATCGTGGCTCCCCCGCCCGGGATTGCCGCCGCACTCCCGCATCACCCGCTCCGCCTCCCGATACACCGCCTCGGGCTTGGGGAAGGAGGTGGCGGCGTTGTCCAGATAGATCACCGTCTCCCGCCTCCCTTCGGCATCGAAGAGGTTCTGGGCGTACCCGTCACCGCAGGCGGCAAATTATCTGACCCATCCACGGGCGTGCCGTCGGCATAGACCAGCTTCCCGTAGGAGAAGCCCGCCACCTTCATGATCTCCCGTGCTCTGCGGGCTAAGGTGGCATCCAGAGAGATCCCCCACGCGCACCCCGAAGCGGTCAGCCTCGGCGGCAGGCGGGAGACCTCTGCAGTGATGCCCTGCTTTTCTAAGATCCGCTTGCCCTTCATGGCAAGGGTCATGGTTACCGTAGTCATCCAAGCTTGCATAGTATTTTCAAGGAACCCTCCCTCAACTGATCATTCCGTCGCCCGTGCAGATCGGCCGACTCTGTCGACTATTCTCATTCTATGCAAGCCTTCACCGACTTGACAACAAACGGAAAATCTGCTATCATTAAGCTATCACACCAAGGAGGTTGCCATGACCGTTCAACTAATGGGGCTTACCGACGAGCACTTTCGCCTGTCCGACAGCCGTCACAGCCGGATCGTCACCAAAGACAGCGATACCTTTACCCTCTCCCCGGGCGAGACCGAATTTACGATCGAGCAGATTTCTACCGCTCCCGCAAAGCCTCGCGGCGGCTGGGGACTTTACCTGCTGGGGCAGATCCTGACCGCCATCCCCCGGGCGATGCCCATCCGCAAGCGGATCTACCAGCGGTGCAATCCCGTGCTGCTGTCGGCTAAGATCACGGTGAAGCCCGACCGCTTTTCCGAAAGCATCCTCTTTTTCACCCCGGGAGGATACAGTCCCGAGATCCACACCTTCCATCCGCCCAAATTGGAGTGCGACCGCAATCTCGCCATCGAGGTGATCGGTTACGCCGCAGACGCCGCTAACCTGGAGCGCGCCGCAAAGGAAGAAAGCATGAGCAAACTGGGGTATTTCGTCAATCTACTGGCGGTGCCGATCTTCCTGTTCGTCCTCTTTTTCATCTGGCTCTATCGGGTGCTGTTTCACATCGCCCTCTGCTTGCTTCCCATCATGATCGGATTCTGCCTTCTTCTGTGGCGACAGTCCCGCAAAGCCAAGGCGGATCTGCGGGAGAAGGTGGCAGATACGCTTCGCCATCTGAACGGAGATCCGTAAGCCACCATTCACAAAAAATTCACACATAATAATCGTCTGTTTACCCCCCGTTTTTATGAAAAATATGATATAATAGACTCACTACATAGGGATCGCAGACGATCCCGTATTAGGAGGAGATTCCAATGGCAAGATTTACTTTACCCAGAGATTTGTACCACGGCAAGGGCTCTATGGAGATCCTGAAGACCTTTAAGGGCGAGCGCGCAATGGTTTGCGTAGGCGGCGGCTCCATGAAGAAGTTCGGTTTCCTGGACAAGATCGTGGGCTACCTGCAGGAAGCAGGCATGGAGGTTCAGCTGTTTGAGGGCATCGAGCCCGACCCTTCGGTTGACACCGTAATGAAGGGCGCTGCCGCCATGGCAGAGTTTCAGCCCGACTGGATCGTCGCAGTAGGCGGCGGTTCTCCCATCGACGCGGCAAAGGCGATGTGGATCAAGTACGAGTATCCCGAGATCACCTTTGAAGAGATGTGCGTAGTATTCGGCATTCCCGAGCTGCGCAAGAAGGCTCGCTTCTGTGCGATCCCCTCCACCTCCGGTAC